>JANMVB010000237.1:0-2034 GCA_031392305.1 Ferruginibacter sp. | reverse complement strand
GATCAATGGCATTTGTCGCAGCCTGGTTGATAAAGCCAGGTTGAAATGTTGTGGGTTCTCCCTTATTTATCAATGATGTAAGCCTGATGTTTTTGTAATTTGTCAACCTGTAATTTGAAAGAGAGTAAGAATGTTACGAGTTCTTCAATTTTACTTGTCAGACTATTTAGTGTCTGCAAGAAAACGACTCCTTTTTGGTTTTAGTAAATGATTTTTTTTAGAATAGATTAAAGATTTTGCAAAACCGGAACACAGATTATAAATAGACCGCAATCGTATTAAAATTAAATAAAATACGTAAGTTATTTTTTCGTCGTTATTGCATACCTCTTCCATTCGTTTTCTTCCGACACTTTTAATTAACCCTAGGCTGCCCTTTTCAACCGTAGCTTTTGTTCTTCCGCTACCTGCTTTGCCTTTAGTGCATTGCCCAATACATGTAGGTTATAGGCTAAAACACTTAATCCAACGCAGCGTTTGTAACCTTTAATCCCTTTATCCGTGCAACGGTTGAGGCCATGGTGCTCTAACATGTTGATATTGCTTTCCACCGCACTGTGTGCGTTGCGTAGTTGTTTAAATATTGGAGTGCCCTCCCGTGCTTTATCCTCTTTGTTGTGCCGTCCTTTTTTAGGAAGTACAACTTGCTCTACTGCTGCTTTCTGTAGTGTTGCATGGTTGTCTTTACTCCAAAAGCCTTTATCAAAACTATGACTGTAAATCTTTTTACCAGGGAAGTTCTTTTTTATCCGCCTGGATAAATCACTTACCTGCGAAGGATCTCTTTGATTTTCCATCACTTTGTAATCAACAATAAACTGATACTGATCAGTAGTGATGAGTAGCAAGTGACCAAGCTCAACCTTCTTATTAAGTTTGCCCTTGGTGATCCATTCGGTATGCTCTTCAAAAATGGAAAATATCTTTTCTTCGGCAGGGATAGCTTCTCCTTTTAGTAACCGGCGTTCTATTTGATTGGTAAACTTCGCCAGGTAGTTTTTATAGTTTGTTAGTGTTTCGATAATTGCCATAATCAATGCTTCCTTACCAATAGCAACCGGTGGACAGGTTATAAGTTCGGTTACTTTTTTTTCCAGTAATGTTGCCTGGTGCAGGTATTGCTTCACGTATTGCTTTTTTTGATGCTCATCTTTCCCCTTGAATACTTTTTGTGAAGTAGCACGAAACAAACTTTTAAGCGTTTTACGGGTATTTTTTATCTTTCGCCAGCCTTGAACAAAAGCGATCTCCTGCAACTTTTCAATCGTATCAAGGCACTTGCGTAAGCTGTCCCACAGCAAATTCAGATCGGTAGGAAAATGAACATTCGTCTCAAGGACATAGCTGTCGGTTTTTAACCGGAAGGCTTCATCTTCTTTTTTTTTAACGAGTTTATGTCCGGCATCAACCACCAATTGATTAATCTCCTGCAGTAAAGATTCATCCACCAAACTAACGTTGTCTAATATGCTTTGGTAAGTAAATTCTATTTTTTCATCTTCTATAAATGCTGTAGCATGAACCCCCATTACCCGCCGGACCAATTCATTATAATTGGCGGAAGTTTCAAGCGTATCCCAGTTGGTATTGCAGGCATGGCGAACCACTGCCAGTACCAGTATATGCCAAAGATCCATTCCTTTTCTTCCAGTCTTCTTTTTACCACTGCACATCTTTTTTTCCATCAGGGTAAATACTTTTTCATTCAATTCCGGAGTAATAAAAATGTATTGCAGTGCCATTAAAACCGGAGGTAACTCATCACGGCTCTTCAAGGGAAATTTTACATCTGCAATGGCTACAGTTCTTAGGTTCATTTGTTGCTCGAAACGTTGGCGCATAAACGTATTTTTATAGCGAATAATCAGCAAAAATTTTGCCTGTATAAGCTATATTCACAGCCTGTGAATAAGTATTCAATTAAGAAATTTGCTCAAAACCTTTTGCCAATAAGGAATACATCGTTTTCTTGCTAATACTACATAATCTTCATTTACCATGGAAGGTTAAAAAGATAAATCTTCTTCTTGCAAG
>JANMVB010000204.1:0-23138 GCA_031392305.1 Ferruginibacter sp. | reverse complement strand
ATTTCATCAAATGATTTCTAATTCCCCCTCACAAATAAACATCTTCAATAAAAAAATACTCTACAGGTTCATGCTTCATCATTAAAATGGAGAGAATATTAAATTGAATGCGTTGCCATTCAGGATGGAGGTACAGGTATTCTTCCGCAGCATTGATAAGGTTCTGAATTTTCTTTTTTCCCACACGGTCTTCGGGCATTCCAAAGTTTTTTGATCGCCTTGTTTTTATTTCTATAAAATGTAACACGCCGTCTTTTTCACAAATAGCATCTACCTCCCAACGGGAATGCCGCCAGTTTTTTTCTTTGATGATGTATCCTTTTTGGGTAAGCCACTCAACACCCATGGCTTCTCCGGTTTTGCCTGTAGAAATGTGTTTTGCCATTTTATAATTTATACATCTTCTTCCTGTTAACGTTGTTTTTTATAGCCTATAATATAAATTCAATAGAATTTTAAATATTGCTTGCCAAAGATATATTGCCTATTTTTGCCACGTTAAATTATAAAAATGAAAATAGATAAATCAATATTGGGAAGCTTTATTTTGTTGGTAGTAATTGCCTCTTTGTACCGGATTATGCCGGGAAGGCCACTTGGTTTTGCACCGCAAATAGCCATGGCATTGTTTAGTGGCAGCATTGTCAAAAACAAAAAGTTTGCCTTCCTGTTACCCATACTTTCCATGTTGGTGTCAGATATTATTTACGAGGTGTTATTTACACTCGATCTTTCAACTATCCCCGGGTTCTACAGCGGTCAGTTAATGAACTACATTTTATTTGCTGCTGTTACTGTAGTAGGTTTTATGATAAAAAAAGACAACCTCCTGCACATTGCCGCCGGATCATTAGCAGGCGCTACCTTTTATTTTATTGCTTCAAATTTTGTAGTGTGGCTTGGTGGCGGATTGGCACTAAACAATTTACCCTACGCTAAAACATGGGACGGATTAATGACATGTTTTGCTGCCGGTCTTCCTTTCTATAAAGGCAGCCTGCTAGCCACCTTATTCTTCAGTGCTATACTTTTTGGGGGTTATTATTTTATAAATAAATACAACGAAAACAGGCATGTGATTTACACGAATTAAACGCTGTATTTCATCTGATACATTTAAACATTGCCACTCCACACCGGGTGGCAATTTTAATTAAAGCGTCTCCTCGTACCCTTTATCAATTAATAAATTTTTTCCATCAGCGGCTGAGGTTGCCAATTCATCACAGCGGTTGTTGTAGGGGTTATTGGCATGGCCCTTTACCCACACAAATTTTACTGTCAATGTTTTAGAAAGTTCATGATACCGTATCCACAGGTCTTTATTTTTTTTGCCGCCTTTAAAATCTGTTTTTATCCATGTTTTTAACCAGCCCTTTTCCACGGTATTTACAATATACTGGCTATCGGAATAAACCGTTACTGGCAGGTTGTTTTTTTTGATCGCTTCCAGGCCGGATATTACTGCCAGCAACTCCATTCGGTTATTGGTGGTAAGCCGGTATCCCTCCGATAATTCCTTGCGGTGCCGGCCCCACATCAGTATGCAGCCATAGCCACCCGGGCCCGGGTTTCCCCTTGATGAGCCATCCGTATATAACAATATATTTTCCATTATTTATCAATCAAATTATTATTAAAAACGTCTTAAATTCTTTTAGTCAATCCCAAACTTTGGAACAAAAGAAAATTTTTTGTCCGGCATTGGTATTTCAATTTTACATTGTTGCATCGCCCTCTTGTGCTGCATACCAATGGGGAACTTTAATTGCGTTTTAAATTAACATACGCAACAAATACCTGTTCAAAAAGAATATGCTTTATAATATAATGTGGGAAAAGATCCACATTGGTATGCGGTACAAGTGAGTGACACAACGATGCTGAGCTTTGCTTCTTAGTTAGGACAAAAAATGTATTTTTAAAATCAAGCATGTAGGAAACTATGAAAAACAACTGCAAGGCAACAGCATTTAACTACACCTGGAACACACCTGTTTTAAGCGTTAAAATTTCTCCATTATTATTTGCAGCTGCAATGGCTTCTGATATCAGCATCCGTGTTTCAGCAGGATCAATAATTGCATCTACCCACATACGTGCTGCAGCATAGTAAGGCGTGGTTTGCTTTTGGTAGCGTTGCATAATTTCGCTCAGGATTTTTTCTTCATCTACCGGGGTAATTGTTTCTCCTTTCGCTTTTAAAGATGCTACCTGTATTTGCAATAAAGTTTTAGCAGCTTGTTCGCCACCCATTACAGCAATTTTTGCAGTGGGCCAGGCATAAATAAAACGGGGGTCATACGCTTTGCCACACATGGCATAATTCCCGGCACCGTAACTGTTACCAATGATAAAAGTAATTTTTGGTACCACAGAATTGGCTACTGCATTTACCATTTTTGCACCATCTTTTATAATGCCCGAATGTTCGCTGCGGCTGCCAACCATAAAGCCCGTAACATCCTGTAAAAATACGAGCGGTATCTTTTTTTGATTGCAGTTTAAAATAAAACGTGCAGCTTTATCAGCACTGTCATTATAGATAACGCCACCTAATTGCATTTCGCCTTTTTTGTTTTTTACAATCAGGCGTTGATTGGCAACAATGCCCACAGCCCAGCCATCTACCCGGGCATAACCACATACAATCGTTTTGCCATAATCTTTTTTAAACTGGTCAAAACTATCTGCATCGGTAATACATTCTATAATGTCAACTATATTGTAGGGCCTGGTATTACCCTCCGTCATGATGCCATATATTTCATTGGGTTCTTTTTTTGGTGCAATACTTTTTATCCTGTTGAAGCCTGCCTCATTTGGTTTACCCAGTTTGCTGATGATTTTTTTAATATGATCAAGGCAATCTTTTTCTGTTTCCCATTTATAATCAGCAATGCCACTGATAGCGGTATGGGTGTCGGCACCGCCTAAAGTTTCGTTGTCTATATCTTCACCAATAGCTGCCTTTACCAGGTAGGGACCGGCGAGATAAATGGAGCCATTGCCTTCAACCATCAGTGTTTCATCGCTCATGATGGGGAGATAGGCCCCGCCTGCTACACAGGGCCCCATTACTGCAGCTATTTGTGTAATGCCCATGGCACTCATCTTTGCATTGTTGCGAAATATGCGCCCAAAATGTTCTTTATCCGGAAAAATTTCATCCTGCAATGGTAGGTATACACCAGCACTATCTACCAGGTAAATTACCGGCAAATGATTTTCCATGGCAATCTCCTGCATCCGCAGATTTTTTTTACCGGTGATGGGAAACCAGGCACCCGCTTTTACCGTTTGATCGTTGGCCACAATTACACACTGCCTTCCGCTTACATAGCCCGTACCACTTATTGTTCCGCCGGCAGGGCAACCGCCATGTTCGGCATACATTTCGTACCCGGCAAATGCACCAATTTCTACAAACGTTGTGTCATCATCACAGAGATAACTGATCCTTTCTCTTGCGGTAAGTTTGTTTCTTTCCCGTTGTTTTTCAATAGCTTTTTTACCCCCGCCTTCATAGATAGTTTCCAGCTTTTGCCTTACCTGGCTGTACGCCTGTTTCATTGCATCTTCGTTAATATTGAAAGTAATATCCATAGCCTGTTTGTTTACTGAAAGTATATTGAAGTTTAAATAAATAACGCTGCACAGCGTAGCGTTTTATTCATTTAAACATCCGGCAAGTTAATCAATAGTTGGGCTATTTAATATCAGTGAACCTGCTACGTTATTTGCATTAACATGGCATAGCGAGACAAGGGTGTTTTAAGCAATAATTTATTTTTTTTCGCTGGGTTTAGAGAGCAGGTAACGCGTCATGAAAATGCCACCGGCGCCGGTATCATTTTGGCTGAGCGTCAAGGAGGTAACGTGGTCTATTTTCCAGCCATTGTCTGTATAGGATTTCAGGGTTTTTATAACCTTACCTTCATTTTCTTTTATGTTTTTAAAATTGATACCTACCAAACTAAACAGGTTCTCTAAATCAGTATCGCTTTGGGTTCCGTCGGCATTGGTGATGACGAGTTTGGAGCGTCCCAGGCCGCCTGCCAACACAGACTCTACCGATGTGATCTGCATAAATTGTTTGGGGGTTTCCGACGTAGCTTCCTGGGCTTTAATTGCATTACTGAATGCTATGGCAATAACGAACAGTAAAAAAACTTTTTTCATGTTGATGTTTTATTAATTGGTGAATGATGTTGATTGGTAAAACAAAATTATATTGAAATTAACCAGGGTACAAGCGGTTATAAAATGAATTGAGTAAATCCAATGATGGATTGCGGTAATTTTTTTAGCAAAGCTCCCGGGGGGCCGACTGTTCATGTAAAAGCCTCCTTAAAAAAGGAGGCTTGTGCCCACGAAAGGAATCGAACCTTCACACCCTTGCGAATGGCAGATTTTGAGTCTGCTGCGTCTACCAATTCCGCCACATGGGCATTTAATTAACGGGCTGCAATATTACGTCAATCATCCAACCTGTCCAAAATACGGTGTAAATATTTTTTCTTGAAATAATATTCCTTGATTTTTAAAAGACTCTCAGTTTTTACCGTATCATCATCGTAGTTTTCTACAATGGGTTTTACTTCTTCATACAATGCCTGCTCCAATTCGTTCACTTCTTTTTTAAAATCTTCCGGGTCTTCCTCCAACAGTTTTTCATTTAATTCCATCATCTCCATTAAAAAGGCAGGTGGGAGGGTGTATTTTTCTTCCTCCTCGATTAACCCCTTTAGTTGCAGCACATACTTAATTGTTTGGTCAGGCTGTTGCAACACTTTTAATGCTTTGTTTACCAGGGAGGAGTGTTCCAGTGCTTCTTTCTGATCTTCTTCTGTGGCTTGTGTATAAAAATCCGGATGAAATTTTTTCTGCAATTCAAAATACTTTTTTGCCAGGCTGCTTTTATCAACTAAAAGACTAACAGGCATATTGAACAATTCAAAATAATTCATGGTCCAAAGATAGCCGATATTATGTGGGTAAAGATCCACACAGGTATGCGGTACAAGAGAGTGACACAACGATGCTGCTCATTGCTTCACAGGCCGTACAACAAAAAATATGTTTTTTTATTACTCCCCAAAGTATGGTAAATGATTTCAATTGTTTTAATGTAATTTTCCAGCTACCAGGAATTCTTATATGCAGATGAAACCCAATCGCTTTGTAAACATACTTCAACAATTTGGCGGGGCATTCAGGCTGCTGGCAAAAAACGACCCGATGCGCCTAGCTGGTGCTACTGCATTTTTTACCACCTTTGGTTTGCCGCCGATTTTATTAATTCTTATACAATTACTTGGTTTATTATTTAACCGCAAAAGCATCAGCATGCAATTGTTTGGCAGGCTGGCAGATATGGTAGGGGCAGATAGTGTGAAACAACTGGTGGGTACTTTACGGGCTTTCAGGGGGCTCGCCATAAACTGGCCGGTTGCCATTATTGGCTTCGTATTTCTTGTGTTTGTGGCTACTACTTTGTTTAAAGTAATACAAAGTTCGCTTAACCAGTTATGGATGATACGGCGAACCGGAAAGCACCAATTTGGTATGGCAATAGGTACCAGGGTAAAATCTTTTTTGGTGATTATGTTTACCGGCCTGCTCTTTTTGGCTTCGTTATTTACAGAAAGCCTGCAACTGATTTTTGGTAAATATATTATTGAATTAATGCCGCATATCGGAATGCTTTTTAACAAGGCCATATCTACCATTATTTCCATCATTACGGTGTGGACATGGTTCACTGTTTTATTTCGTTACCTGCCTGATGGGAAACCCACCTGGCGGGTTGCGATTACCGGCGCACTGGTAACAAGCATACTTTTTAGCATTGGTAAGTATGTATTGGGCTGGTTGCTGCCATCCACTAATATTGGCGCCATTTATGGCACGTCGGCTTCTATTGTGCTGCTGCTGTTGTTTGTATTTTACTCCTCTCTTATTTTATATTTTGGTGCCGCCTTTACCAAGGTTTGGAGCATCAATATTAACCAACCCATTGCCCCTGTTGACAATGCCGGTTTTTATTCTTATGCTGATACTGTTGAAAAAGTAACAACCTAAACTTATTTTACCGACAGTTGTAAATAGTTGTATTTACAAAGGCAAGAAGCAATTCAATTTACCCTTTCTTTAATTTTTATATAAACTTCATCCATTAAAATCTGCCATCCATAAATTATATAGCTTTAGCAAAAATGAACAGTTGTATTATCGCTTACGATAACTGATAGTATGCTAAAAATACTTTTTATAAGTTTTGTATTATTTACCGGCTCCATGCATTTTTGTAGTATGTATGGTCAGCCCGGTTGTGTATTAAAAGAACCCGTATTCAATATAGATTTTGGTAGTTTCAGAAAGTCGGATGACCTGAAGTTTTCATCGTCTGAAAATTATGAGCGGATATTCAGGAACTGCCCGCAGGACGGAAGCTATGCGATAGCCTCCGCCACCAGCGATTGTTTTGGCGGGCATTGGAATACCGTAAACCAGGACCATACCCCCAATGACCTGGAAGGCAGAATGATGTTGGTGAATGCAGCTTACGATCCGGGTTTCTTTTTTATTGCCACCGCCAATGGGTTGCTGCCCAACACAAAATATGAACTTGCTGCCTGGGTTTTAAATGTTTGCAATGCCGGATACAATTGTACACCCCTGCGGCCCAATCTGTTGTTTATTGTAGAGAGTACTGCCGGTATAGCAATAGCTAAATTTTCAACAGGCCAGTTACCACCGGGCATTAATGCAACATGGCTGCAATATTCGGCTTTTTTTACAACCCCACCTGCTACAACCAGCCTTGTTTTAAAAATTGCAACAAAAGAAATTGGTGGCTGCGGCAACGATTTTGCCCTTGATGATATTACCCTCAGGGAATGCACTGTGATTGATAACATTATTACCGAAAAGAAAAAACCTGTAATTAAACCTGCCGATAAACAGCCGCCGCTTATTACCAAAACCATCATAAAAGAAAAACCATCTTTACCAAAACCCAAAAAAATAGATAAGCCGGAAATGGTGAAAGTACCGGTAAAGGATACCCCAGCAATAAGCAAACCTGTACTTAAAGCCCGGTTAAATTTTGCGCCTGTGCCCCTTGTAATTCTGTCAAGGGATAACCCGGTGATTAAAAGAATTGAAACTGTTAATACAGAACTGGTAATCGATTTGTACGACAATGGTGAAATTGATGGGGATACTGTAAGCATTTATCACAACAACCGGTTAATAGTTTCGCATGCTGCACTTTCAGCAAAGCCCATAACCTTTCGCCTGGGAGTGGATGCATTGCACCCTCACCATGAGCTGGTGATGGTTGCCGAAAACCTTGGATCAATACCACCCAATACCTCCCTGATGATTATTACAGCCAGCAATAAACGCTATGAAACTTTTATCTCTTCCTCCCGGGAAAAGAATGCAAAAATTGTGATTGATTTGAAAGAATAGCAGAACAATTATTTCAAATCACTTAACTTGATTAGTTACTACTTTTGTTGCTGCATAAATACCTCCATGAATAAAACAGATCACCGTTATTTCATACTCAACAAACCATATAATATGGTATCGCAATTTGTAAGTACAGATAAAGTACAACTATTGTGCGACCTGGGTATCGATTTCCCGGCAGGTACACATGCCATTGGCCGGCTGGATAACAATTCTGAAGGCCTGCTGATTTTAACCACCAATAAAAAAGTTACCCGGTTATTATTTTCGGGCAAAATTCCTCATAAACGTACCTACCTGGTGCAGGTAAATAATGTGTTGAGTAACGAAAGCCTTTTACAATTACAAAACGGTATTTCCATTAAGGTAAAAGGCGGCACAAACTACACAACACCGCCCTGTAAAGTATCAATAGAAAACAATCCCCAACTATTATATAATTATGCCGCACCATTACCACAATACGGGCCACATTCCTGGTTAACGGTTACACTTACAGAAGGTAAATTTCACCAGGTAAGAAAAATGATGGGAGCCGTAAAGCATCGTTGCAAGCGCCTCATCCGCCTCTCCATTGAAGAGCTTGAACTTGGGCAACTTGCCCCCGGATGCATAGCGGAAATTTCCGAAGATATTTTTTTCAAAAAGCTAAGGATTGATTATTGAAGTTTTTGTTTCACGAACAAAGAAGCAATGTTCAGCATCGTTGTGTCACTCCCTTTTACCGCATACCTATGGGGAGCTTTACCTGCATTTTAGTTGGGTACGTTAAATCCATTTCCTATCTTTTTTTTATTCTTGAATAATTCTTTCAACTGGGTATTAAAATCAACAAATAAAGCAAATTACTCCCCAGCCCACTTTGTAAAATTATCAGTGCAATACTGAAAAAATCAGGCACATTTTATGACTTTGCTATTAAAATTTAAATCTCATGAAAAAGTATCTCATCATTGGTTTAGGTGTCATAAGTATGTCAACAGGATGTGTTGCAAAAAGACTACTTACCCAATCGCAACTTGAAACGTATAACCTGCGGCAGGACAGTGCAAAGCTGGCAGGTGAAATTTCGAACCTGCAAAGCAATATGGCAACACTCAATAAAAAAATTGAGAACCTGGATAAACAGAATTCGCAACTGGGGCAACAAACTGCCAACCAGCAAAGCCAGTTATCAGAAAGCCAGCAAACGTTGCAGCGTCAGCAGCAAAGATTACAACAACTGCAGGCATTAATGGATCAGCAAAAAAATCAGTCAGCACAATTAAAAAATAAAATGGCTGAAGCATTGAAAGGATTTAGCTCAAAAGATTTGTCTGTTGTACAAAAGAATGGAAAAGTATATGTAAGCCTTTCTGAAAATTTGCTTTTTCCTTCCGGTAGTGCAGTGGTTAATCCAAAAGGTGTTGATGCACTTTCAAAACTTGCCGCCGTACTTAATTTAGATGGAAGTGTTGCAGTAAATATAGAAGGGCATACAGATAGTATTCCTATCCGTGGCAAGTATAAAGACAACTGGGATCTTAGCACGGCACGGTCAAACGCTATTGTAAGAATACTGGTAGATAATTATAAGGTAGATCCGTTAAGGGTTATTGCTTCCGGCCATAGTTATTATGATCCGCTGGATACAAATTCTACTCCGGATGGAAGGGCAAAAAACAGGAGAACAGAAATTATACTTTCTCCAAAACTGGATGAAATGTATAAACTGCTCGAAATGTAATTAAATCCTTAAAATTAAAATGAAAGGGCAGGATAATATCCTGTTCCTTTTTTTTTGAATTGAAGAACTTTGATTTAACCGGGTTGTAATACTAATAATCCTGTTATTAAAGATTGATTAATTTAGTTTGAACCCGTTTTATAGTTTACAATGATCATTTAAAACTTATAAAGCAAATAATTTAAAACGTTATTAAAGTTCCAAATTGGTATAACGTACAAGAGGGCGATGCAACGATGATGAGCATTGATAAAATGCTTGTTCCAAAAAATGCATTTGCGATATCCCGAATTTCGGAATGCACAGAGTTATGTATTTGTTGGGACAAAAATTTGCTTTCACTTTTTTATATTGGTAACAGTAATATAGGCTGGATGATTTAAAAATATTACAAACAGCTCAATTATATACTATCATGAAAACAGCATTGATTTTAGGTGCAACAGGGCTTATAGGAAGGGGCCTGACCAACTTATTACTTGCAGACATAAGGTATTCAAAAATTATAGTGCTGGTAAGGAAACCCATGGATTTCATTCATAAAAATCTGTTGCAGATAACGTTTGATTTTAATAGCCCGGATAATAGTTTACTGATTGCTGATGAAGTTTATTGCTGTCTTGGTACCACCATAAACACAGCCGGAAGTAAGGCTGAGTTTTATAAAGTAGATCATGATTATGTGGTAAAAACAGCAGCTATTACTTTTTCAAATGGGATTAAAAAATATGCACTGGTATCATCGGTTGGTGCTGATAAAAATTCAACTGTATTTTATAATAAAACAAAAGGCGAAACCGAAGAGGCTTTATCAGCCATTGGGTTTGAAAGTTTGTTTATCTTCAGGCCATCCATACTGTTGGGTAAAAGAAATGAAAAGAGGTTGGGGGAAGCGGTTGCAAAATGGCTAATGGTAAAACTTTCTTTTTTAGTGCCAAAAAAATATAAAGCCATTGAAGCTGTAACAGTGGCCCGGGCAATGATTGTAACCATGAATTCAGGAAGAAGGGGATTGCATTTATTTGAATCGGATGCAATAGCATCACTCAATACTGTACAGCAATTTAATTGAATACCCATTTATAATTTTTAATTACGACAAATAATAAATTACTTTGGTGATATGAAGTTTAAAATTTTCAGCGAGTTAACTTACGAAGTATATGCCCCTACAACTTTTATTTTTAATATTCATGCCGCAAAAACTTCCGGGCAAACTATCATTGAGGAATCCTTTCATGTAACACCTCCTATATTTTATGAGTCCTTCGATTTAAACAGTACGGAAGCAAGATTTATACGCATGGAAGTATATGTTCCTTTACATTTTACCATCACTTACAGTGCGCTGGTAGAAGTGGAGCACAAATTAATTGATGAAAGCAGACTTTCGCAGGTTGTGCCCATCATGCAGTTGCCCAAGGATGTACTGCCTTTTCTATTTCCCAGCAGGCATTGCCAATCTGATAAGCTGATGAAACTTGCACACAAGGAATTTGGAAATGAACCAAATGTGTATGCAAAAGTGAATGCGATTAATGAGTGGATTTTTCAGCACATTGATTATATGGGTGGCACTACTAATTCGGGTACTTCTGCCTATGATACGGCTACCCAGCGTGAAGGTGTATGCAAGGATTTTGCTCATCTTGGAATAGCCTTGTGCAGGGCACTTGATATACCAGCAAGGTATTTTACGGGTTATGCCTGGAAGCTTAACCCTCCGGATTTTCATGCCTGTTACGAGGCATATATTGGCAACGAATGGATATTTTTTGATGCCACCAAACTTGTGCCTGTAAACGGACTTGTTAAAATAGCCAATAGTAAAGATGCTGCAGAAGCTGCTGTAGCCAGCTATTTTGGTAATGCAATATGCACTTCCATCACTGTACAATGCAACCCAACCGATGAAAATTTTACGCCTTACTATAATGAAGCTGGTAAACCCGAAGGTATTTCATACCTGTAATGGTGGCCTGTTGGTTGATTTGAGGAAATAAAAAAACCTTCATTGCTGAAGGTTTTTCATAGAAATTGTTTGCATGTTTTACCATGGCTTGTTTTCAAAGGGGAAAGATGATTTCAGAGGTTGTTTAATTTTATAGGGTTGGATTAGTAACAGTGTAAAAATGCAAATGTTCAGAGAAATAAATTGTAGTACTCAGCAACCAATCAATGTAAAAAATTTCCTACAGGTTTTCTTTTTAAAATGGGGCAATAAAAAAACCTTCATTGCTGAAGGTTTTTCATAGAATTGTTTGCATGTTTTACCATGGCTTGTTTTCAAGGGGATTGGATAGGTTACGGGCTTCGGCTTAGTTTTTTGTAGGGTTGGATTGATAACACCATAAAGATGCAACCATTCAGAGAAATAAATTGTAGTACTGAGGCAGTAATCAGTGTAAATGGTTTTCTACATCTTAATTATTATATTAAATAAGGGGAATAAAAAAACCTTCATTGCTGAAGGTTTTTCATAGAAACGTTCATGATCTTCATGATTGATTCTCAACATGCGGTTGGTTTCAGAGATATTGGTTAGGTTTTATTAGAGTGATGTTATTAACGTAATAAATATAATGATTATTGTTAGGATATGTTGCGGGTGCATTTTATAATTGTCGTTACTCCAATAAAGGTAGTGGTCGGTGAGGGCACCGGCAACGGCTCCTGGCTGCCCTTGCTGGTGTACTCACCATCCAGCGGCTATTTTAAATGTACGCTATGTTGGGAAAACAAAATCAAAATAAAATATTAATTTGAAATCCTATCTAAAACACATTTGTTTAAACTTTTCAAAATATTGAAAATAATTAATTCAGTTTGTTATTCTCTCCCTTAAAGTTCTCATCCTCATCCTCATCATCTTCATCGCCAAAATTAAATTCATCATCTATTTCATCATCATACCCATCATATTTTGCATCATCATTTAAAATAACCAGTAGCAATATTTTCCCGTCTGCATTTCCATCCCTTAAGAAATCCCATTCTTCTATTTCCCATCCCATCGCAAGCCATTCATTTAAACTATCTACTTCATTAATAGCAAAGGCTGCATCTGACGGTGGTAACTGTTTTATATCGATACTTACAGTGATTATTTTTTGCATGTTGTTTTATTTTAATTCAAGCTAAGTTCGCCTTATAATTTAATTATTCAAAGAATAATATGTTATGATATTTTAACCAATAATTTCTGTTGAAACTTATGGTTATAACACCTGCAATGATGGATACTTTTTTTCATTTTCATACAAATTGTTGGTACGTTGCAGTATGCAGGTATCACTTACAATTATTCGCTATCCAAAAAACCAGGTATTTTTTTCACTGCTCGCAATGGCTGTACACAGGCTGCCGCTTTGGATGAATAAAAATATTTCCTTTTTTAAATTGATGGGTAGTGGTAAAAACGGCACTTTCGATAAGCACCCCGATTGGCAGCAGTGGGCCATACTGACTGCATTCAGCAGCTCATATAATATTATAAATATTAAAGAGGATTTATTGATACAACACCTTTATGGCCGTTTTATCAGCAGGTGGTTGTTGTTTTTCAATTGCGAAACCTATACGATACTTTTAACCCCAATTGAAGGTCATGGTAGCTGGGATGGTAGTCAACCATTTGGGCCATTGCCAAAGCAATCACCATACGATGGCACCATAGCGGTATTAACTCGTGCAACCATACGTTTAACCAGGCTGCAGGCGTTCTGGAAAAACGTAGATAAAGTGGCCGTGCAAATGAACGGCGCCAAAGGATTTATAACTTCTTACGGTATTGGCGAGGTGCCTTTTATAAAACAAGCCACCTTTAGTATTTGGCAAAGCAAACAAAGTATGAAAGAGTTTGCCTACCAGTTAAAAGAACACAGTGAAGTGATAAAAAAAACCAGGAAAGAAAACTGGTATAGTGAAGATATGTTTGTACGGTTTAAAATTGTGCAAACCTTTGGGACCGTCAATGGTAATGACCCTTTGAAAGGAAAGTTATAAATTTGGCGCAGGGTGTAGGAAGGTGTTCAAATAATGAAGAGTTGCCTATGCAGGTAAAAGGGTAATAAATGATAACATAAAACGTAATGAAGGATCCCAATTGGTATTAAGTACAAGAGGGCGATGCAACGATGTTCATCATAGCTTCTTAGCCAGGGCAAAAATTTTTTATTTATTGATTTTAATTATTACCAGCCCACCATTGATGCTTTGCTATTAAAATAAAATTATGAAGAATATAAAACTGATTGAAGTGCCCAGTGAAATTGGGGCAGGTACCCGGGGAGCCAGCCTGGGTGTAGATGCCATTAAAATAGCGGCACTCGATTTTATGAGCAACTTTTTTGTGCACTTCCCATCCGAAAAAATTGAGGTAGAAAATAACCTGCTGTTCGAACCCATTCAATCTCCCTACGCTAAAAGGATTCAGGGCATGGTTACGATGTATGAGCGGGTGAGTAAGGCCGTAAGTGATTCAATAAAAGGGCATTTTTTTCCGGTAATAATCAGTGGCGACCACAGCACATCCGGCGGTACACTTGCCGGTATAAAAATGGCCAAGCCTAAAAGTAAATTGGGTGCCATTTGGATAGATGCCCATGCCGACCTGCATACGCCTTACACCACACCAACCGGCAATATGCATGGCATGCCACTGGCCGCTGCCATTGGCGAGGATAATGAAGAATGTAAAGTGCACGAGCTGGACGAAAAGACACGTGGCCTGTGGGAACAGTTAAAAAATATTGGGAAGATTCATCCTAAATTATTGCCCGAAGACATCGTCTTTATTTCACTTCGTGACTATGAAACTGAAGAAAAAGCACTTATAGAAAAATACGGGATTAAGGTGATTACCACCAGCGAAGTGCGCCGCAATGGTGCCGAAAGTATTAGCCGAAAAGTATTAAGGTACCTTTCTGACTGCACGGATATTTATGTAAGTTTTGATGTGGATAGCCTCGACTCTTCCATTTCACGTGGCACCGGCACACCCGTTAGCAATGGCCTCAGAGAAAGGGAGGCGGAAGACCTTATCAGCAAGTTTATGCAGAATAGAAAAATCTGTTGTTTTGAAATAACTGAAGTAAACCCTACACTTGATAAAGAGAACCTGATGGCAGAAATTGCTTTTAATATTTTGCAGCGGAGCGTAAATGTTTTGATGATGAATTAGTGGGCAGGAATTTAAAAAAAATATTTGTCCGGGCTGTAATGCTATGAGGAGCATTGTTGCATCGCCCTCTTGTACCGCATACCAATTGGCAACTTTTCTCACGTAGTAACTATCCAAAGGTTAAATCCATTTTACAACGGATGCACCTACAACATTAAATCATTATATTTCAGTGCCCACCTATATGCATAAAGTCTTCAGTTCAGGGTCCGCAATCTAATAGCGGCAAATATTTACCTGCACTCCTAATAAAATGCGCTTTTTTTCGTTATAATAAGCGCTAATAATGCAAACCATTACCTTAATCTAAAGGATGAATACACCTAAAAAAAATACATTGCCGGTAAGGCTATATAATTTTTTAAAAGAAAATGATAATAATTACACCATTTCACAGGGTGTTACTATTGCATTTTTTGTTGTGTTCGCAATAACCGACATTGTTTTTTCACTGAAAAACAATTTGTTTTCAGATGCCGCATTCATTTTCGGCATTTTCTCCCTGCAGATTTTAGCCATCCTTGTATTCAGAAATTTAAAAAACCCACCACTCAATCCACCAAACGTATTTTTTTTAAGCCTTACAGTAATTTTTTTGATGGCTCTTTTAAACGGACAATCATCAGGTAGTTACCTGTATTATTTTCCGGCAGCCATGGTATATTTTGTAAGTACTGTAAATACCAATAACAATAAAAGATTTCTATATTTTATAATCATTACACTATTTTTTGTTGCAGCAGTACTGGTAAAACATAAGTTTTTGCCACAGCATAATATTCTGCCATTTGGTAATAGGGTAATAGCTTTCAGGTTTTTTGCTTCAGTAACTTTATCCGCAATACTCGTAAAAAACCTTTTTGTATTACAGGCCCACCTGCAAAACGCTGGTGGAAGAAAAGAATACCACGAAGCTTTGTTTCAATCTTACCTGGATGCCTATATTGTTTTTAACCAGGAAACAAAAGAGATAGTTGACTACAATAAAAGAATGCTGAGCTTGTTTGAATTGCCGCCAGAATCTGATCTAAAAAAATTATACATCACCCAAATAATGATGCGCTACCTGGCAGAAGATAGTGAGAACAAAGAGTTGATGATGGATAATATACCCGATTGCTGGCATGGCGAAGCAGGGTTTATCAACTACAAAAAAGAAAAATTTTATAGCTATGTAAAAAGCGTGGTTTATTACAAGGATGAAAATAAATACCAGATTCTGAGTATCCGCAATATTACCAGTATAAAAGAAGCCGAAAAAGAATTAATGGTTTATAAAGAAAGTGTTGAAAAAGCGGGTAGGGCGAAAGCTCGTTTTTTAAGCAGCATGAGCCATGAACTGCGAACACCATTAAACGGTATTATTGGCACTACCAATCTTATAAAAGAAGAGGCTAACCTGCCTGAAGAAATTCAGCAACATATGGATGTGCTGCTTTACTCCTCCGAGCACATGCTTGGCATTATTAATGACATTCTCGATTTTAGTAAGATAGATGCAGGTAAACTTGAACTTAAAAAACAACCCTTCAATTTAAAGCAGTGTATTGATCACTTAACAGCATCTTTTGAAAACCAGTTTATTGCTAAAAACTTACAATTAATAGTTGAGCAAAGCCCTGAGCTGGAGCAACTGCAAATTGTAAGTGATGAAACAAAACTCAGCCAGGTTATTTCAAATTTATTATCAAACGCTTTAAAATTTACCCTTGAAGGAAAAGTAGTATTTGCCATAAAAATAACTTCCACAAACGAAAGTAATGTTACCATTCAATTTGAAGTAAAAGACACCGGCATTGGTATTTCGGAAGAAAAGCAATTAGAGATTTTCCAGGGATTTTCGCAGGTGCATGCAGCCGAGCTCAGCAGGAGGTTTGGCGGTACAGGGCTTGGCCTCACCATTAGTGAAAAGCTGGTAAATATTTTTGGGGGCAAGCTGCAGGTGGAGAGTGAGCCGGGCAAAGGATCGAAGTTTTATTTTACGCTGAACTTTGATATTTCAGTAAAGAAATTATTTGCAGAGCCCATACCAGCCGAAGATGTGATTGTAGATATCAGGGGCATAAAAATTCTGGTGGTGGAAGACAATGAAATAAATGCAAAAATTTTAAAGAGCTTTCTTAAAAAATGGGAAGTACAAATTAAAGAAGCCGGCAACGGTATCCATGCATTGGAAATATTAAAATACCATGAGTTCGATTTAATATTGATGGACCTTGAAATGCCTGAGATGGATGGTTACACAGCCATAAAAATAATAAGGCAAACAGATACCACTACACCCATACTCGCCTTTACTGCATCTCTGCTCGAAAATATGGACGAGGTACTTGCCGAAGCAGGATTTAACGGCTACGTTTTAAAGCCTTACCGTCCTGCAGAGTTAAAAGCCAAGATTGAATTGTTTGCACCGCACAGGAAAATAGCCTACAGCAACTAAACCATTCCTCCTTTCAAAATAATACCCGTTTTATAATTACTGCGCAAATAGATTCTCCATTGGCTCATTTATAATTGAACCATACTGGTGGTACACCAGCCAGCGAGAGCCAGTCCGCCTTAGCGGATGCCCTCACCGGCCACTACCTTTATTGGAGTAGCAAGATTTATAAATCCTTCCTTCTTCATCAGTTTGCCAACTTTTAGTTTTTTAAAACGAACAGATAATTAGATTCACTATTTTTATTTTTATGAAATTATTTATCATCATATGCTTTGCTGCATTCTTTACTATTGGGCCACTATTTAGCCAACCTGTTTATATCAAAAATTTAAAAGCATTCAGGTCGGGTTATATTTTACAGCATGAAGTAGTGAAAGGAAAGGATAAAAATTATTTCCGTTTTTTTGCTGTTGACAGTACCTATAAAGTGAATGCCGCATTTGAAAAGATATTTGACACCACCGGCTTTACAATGAAAACTTCTGCTGGTACTACCAAGCATTATTATAAATATGGCAAAGTAAATTTCATGCTGCATGATACCGCCGTGCAGTTATTTATATATCAATCTAAAGCCCTGATATATACTTCTTATAAAGATTATCTCTTTATTCCTTTTACTGATCTTACTTCGGGTGATGCATCCTATGGCGGTGGCCGCTATCTGGACCTGGTAATTAACGATATAAAAAATCAACAGGTAGTAATCGATTTTAATAAAGCATATAATCCCTACTGTGCTTATGCTACCGGCTTTTATTGCCCCATACCTCCCCAGGAAAATACATTAACGGTTGCAATAAAAGCTGGCGAAAAAACATTTGCCAAACCAATGCATTAAGCTGTAAAATAAAAACCCGGTAAAATTGAAGGCTTTTACCGGGGTGATATTCTGAATTCAAATTATCCTGTTTTTATAATCCCATCTGCATATTCTTCTGGCGCTTACTGGCCAGCGAAGGATCCATTTCAATGGCTTTATCACACATGCCCTGGCCTTTATCTTTTTGTCCTTTCTTTTGAAAACAAAGCCCGGCCTGGTACAATGCTTTTGCATCCTTCATATCCAGCTCCATTAATTTCTGGCAATAATCCAGTGACTTGTCGTACATTTTTTGTGCATAGTATGCTTCAGCAATATCCCTCAAAATGTCTGTGTTACCTGGCTTTTTTGCAAGAATTGTTAATAATAATTTTTCACCTTTTTCAAACTCGCCGCTGTAGATGTAGGCGTACCCAAGGTTTTCTAAAAAATCATTGCTTTGCGGATATCCGCCTGCCAATGCTTTGTTGAATAATACAGCCGCATTTTTAAAATCATTAAGGTTGTAATACAATAACCCCAACTCATAAGCCCACACATTTTTTGTAGCATCCATTTCCACTGCTTTGTTGTAGTAGGGTACGGCCGCTTTGTATTGCTCCATATCCAGGTAACTTCTTGCAAGGGTATAAGTAGCCTCAGCATCTGTGGGGTCTTTTGCAATTACATTTAATAACCCTTTCACCGCAGTTCCATAATCTTCCTGGTGATAGCTGCTCATTGCAATAATTTTTTCTGCATTGGTGCAACCGGTGCATTTTAAAGCAAACTCAATTGCTTTTTCAAACTGGCGGTAATCGTAATAAAGTGAAGTAAGTTCTTTGATAGCAGTTTTATTGGCCGGTTCCATTTCATACACTTTGGTAAAATGGCCTTTGGCAATATCTGTTTTACGCATTTCAAGATTTGTAAACCCATTTTGTAACCAGGCCTCCTTTAACTGAGGGTTAAACTGGACTGACTTATCAAAAAATTTAGAAGCAGTCAAAAAACGTTTTGCAGTATGCTCTTCCATACCTTTTTGATAATAGAAACTGGCACTATCGGTGGCTTGTGCAATTGCAGTGTTGGTGGCGGTTATTAGTAAAATGAGGAGTATGTTTTTCATAGTTTATTTTTAGGTCAAATATTATTCCAGTTTAAGGGAACATATCAACTGCTAACGAATGCCGCCAGCCATTTATTTTGTGGTAGAATGGTTAATTATCAATCCAACTCATTTATTTGGAGAAGAACATATTTTTTCAATTAACTCCTGGCACAAAATCCGGATTTCTAAATACAGTTTTTTTGTCCGGGCTGTGAAGCTTTGTGGAAAATTGTTGCGTCGCACTCTTGTACTTTTTCAGCAATGTGGAACAAAGCATGATATGTAAACATTTCTCCTGCTCCGTAGTTATACTTTGGGAAAAGCTTCATTTAAATACAAATGCCGAAAGGATGCCGGATAGGAACGAAAAGCCCGGTGAAGGTTTTGTGCGTGGGCTTGTGCCGGACTTGAAGTGCATAGCCGGAACCAATGCCCGGTCGTGTTTAAATGTTTATAGCCACGCAACAATATTTTGAATAAGTATGGAGGTTTTAATTTTTGTATTGGTTTAATAAATGGTCGGAGAAAAATGTTACAGCGCTGCCGATTTATTTTAATAATATTGCCGCACATACAAAGCTGACATTTTTGAAACATAATATTTGTTTAACGTAAGTTTATGAATATGTATAAATTTTTATAAGAATAATTGAAGACTTTTATTGGATAATACCAACTCTATCAATTACAACCCCGTTACAATGCTAAAACTACCTGCACTATTTACTATTATCCTTTTCATTTTCCAACTTTCTATTTCAGCACAAACTATTTCGGGCAAAATTGTTGATACCTCTGGAAAAAAAAATATCAGCAATGCAGTTGTTGCCTTACTTACTACCACCGATTCGGTGCTGTATAAATTTACCCGTACCAATACAGAGGGTAAGTTTGAAATAAAAAATGCAACGTCAGGTAAATATATTATGCTGATAACACACCCTTATTACGCCAATTATATTGATGATATTACTGTTACAGAAAGCAACCTTGATTTAAAGCAAATACCGTTTGTTTCAAAAAGCCAGTTGCTGGCCGAAGTGATAATAAAAAGTGGCTCGCCTATAAAAATTAAAGGTGATACTACGGAATACACTGCTGATAGTTTTAGGGTAGAGGCCAATGCCAATGTGGAAGAATTATTAAAAAAACTTCCGGGCATACAGGTGGGTAAGGACGGAACGATAAAAGCAATGGGTGAAAAAGTGACCAAGGTGCTTGTAGATGGAGAGGAATTTTTTGGCGACGACCCCGGCATTGCTGTAAAAAACCTGCGTGCCGATGCAGTAGATAAAGTGCAGGTGTTTGATAAGAAAAGTGACCAGGCTACTTTTACCGGCATTGATGACGGGGTAAAAGATAAAACGATCAACCTGAAATTGAAGGACAATAAAAAAAATGGATATTTTGGTAAAGTGTCTGGCAGTGGGGGTTTGCCGGCCAACTATAATAACACTGCCATGATCAATGCCTTTAAAGCAAAACGTAAAATGGCAGGTTATGGCATTATGAGTAACACAGGCCAAACTAATTTAGACTGGAGGGACCAGAATAATTATGGCGGCGGAATGGGTGATAATATGACCATGACGGATGACGGGGATGTATATTTTACTGGCGGTGGTGATGGTGAAGATAATTACCGCGGCGGAAGAAACGGCATCCCTAAAAACTGGAATGGCGGGTTACATTACAGCGATAAATTTAATAACAATAAAATAAGCCTCAACTCAGGATACAAGTATTCTAAAGTAAACAGCCTGGGTAATACCACTATTTTTTCAAAAATATTTTTGCCGGATACAAGCTGGAATAACAACAGCACCAATAAAACTTATAGTACTAAAACAAAGCATGCCTTTAACCTTACGTATGAGGTAATGATTGACTCATCAAACACCATTAAATGGACAGCCAAGGCAAACAATGGTACCAGCCAAACCAGCAATGAATATTACACCGAAGCAATTGATAACAATGGAAATTTTATAAATAACAGCCGCCGTAATACCACCATTGCTACGGACAATAATGCCATTACCGGTACCATGCTTTGGAAACATAAATTTAAAAAACTGTTTAGGACACTTTCGCTGAATGCAGATTTTAACTGGAATGAATCAAAGAATGATGGTTTCCTTTTATCGTATAATGCGTTTTACAAAGGCGGCCAGCAAATAAGAAGGGATACCACCGATCAGCAAAATGTACGGGACAATGAAAACACCGGATGGTCAACAAAACTTGCTTACACAGAACCCTTATTTAAGGATGCATTTATGGAGTTTAGCTATGCTTTTAACAGCAACAACAATGCAAACAACCGCATTTCGAAGGTGAAAGATATTTCGGGTAAATACCTCACCATACTTGATTCATTGACCAACCAGTTTAAATTTGACAGGATGATCAACAGGCCGGGAATAAATTTTCGCTACAACAAAAAGAAGGTTAATTATGCCATTGGAAGTTCGGTTGCATTTAACCGTTTTGTACAAAAAAACATTACCCGAAATACCAGTTATACGTACAACTTCATGAATTATTTTCCTACGGCGATGATTACTTACAAAATGCCGGGAAACAAAAATTTTCGGTTTAATTATAATGGCTCGGCCACTGCACCCACCCTGGAGCAGTTGCAGCCAATCAGGGATAATACTGATCCTTTAAATATTTATGAAGGCAATCCCGGATTGAACCAGGCCTTCCGCCATAGTTTTTCTGCATCTTACAGTTTTTACAATGTGCTTAAAGAAAAAGGGATGTGGAGCAACTTACAATATTCTACCACCAATAATGCATTTACGCAATCAAGCAGGATAGATAGCACCGGTGCCCGCAGGTATCAAACTGTAAATGTAGATGGCGTACATAATCTTAATTTTTACCTTGATTATAATTTTAAATTAGCAGCCTCCGGATTGAGACTGAGTTTTTCGCCTACCATAAATAACAACCAAAATATAGATTTTGTAAACGGCAGGAAAAACACCAATAAAACCACCAGCTACGGGCTTGGGTTGGGGGCAGGTAAATATGTTGATGGTAAATATAATTTTAATATAAGGCCGGATTATTCCTATAATCATACCACGTCTGATCTTAATTCCAATGCTAATATTGATTACTGGCAGTTAAGTGCCTGGCTGAATGGTATGGTAACATTGCCTGGAAAAATAGAGCTTAATTCAGATATGCGTATCGAAGTAAGGCAAAAAGATCCCCGCTTTCCGGCAAATAATAATTATACTTTATGGAACGCATCCATTGGCAAAAAGTTTATGAAGAATAACCTGGAAGCTGCCTTTGGGGTAAACGATATTTTGAGCCAGAACCGCGGCTTCAACAGAAACTTTACCAGCTCAAGTTTTACTGAAACTTATTATAACACATTGCGCCGTTACTGGATGCTAACAGTAACCTGGAATTTTAGCAGTACTGGCGCCAAACCAGCAGATTTTTAAAACTTATTATTATGAAAACAATTCTTTTTATTGCGGGTTTACTTTTTTGTGGCAGCTGTTTTTCGCAGGTATTCATCAGCAAAGGCATAGTGGAATACGAAGTGAAAGTGAATAACCACAAATCGATGGGGGAGGGTATATGGGCTGATATGTGGAAGGATAAAATTCCAAAAATTTCTACTTATTATTACCAGCTTACTTTTAATAATGATAAAGCCGTTTACCAGTTTACCCGGAAGGATGAAGCTACCCGGATGCCCTGGGGTAATGACAATGAAGAAGACATCTGGTACAATGATTACGGGAATTACAATTTTGTGCAAAAGAAGGGTGTGTTTGGCGAAGCGTATCTTTTGAAGGATAGCTTATTAAATATTAAATGGAAGATAAGCAACGAAAGCCGGGAGATTGCCGGATTTAATTGCCGCAAAGCCACCGGTATTATCTTCGATAGTGTGTATGTATTTGCTTTTTATACAGATGAGATAACAGTAAGCGGCGGCCCCATGAGTTTAAGTGGTTTGCCGGGCCTAATCCTGGGCGTTACCATACCCCGAATGTTTACAAGCTATGTTGCTACCAAAGTGCAGGTAACCGGGGTAGATGAATCAAAAATTGAAGCCCCGAAAAAAGGCAAACAGAAAAAAGCCAGTGAATTAAAAGAAACAGTTTTGAAGGCAACGAAAGATTGGGGCAGTTGGGGGCAGCAGGCTGTATGGAATATATTTTTGTAACTGCAGATTTTTATAAGTTTTCTCAGGTTTTGTACTTAATAAAATAGGCGATAGCAAAACTAATCAAGCTTATAATCAGGGATACGGGAGCATATATTTTTGTATCCCTGTCTGCAAAGTCGGTACCCTTAATTTTTTTTGTAAAGCCAACAAATTTAAAATCACCCATTGCACGTAAAAAGAATATTGCG
>JANMVB010000186.1:0-11895 GCA_031392305.1 Ferruginibacter sp. | reverse complement strand
AGTATGACACCAACTGTTGCAGGATTGACTTTGCTTAGTAAATTTCAAAACAATATTAAAAACGCAGAAAATCAGGTTGTTACTTTTTGCCATGAGCAAATTGGAGCTGTGGTTGTAAAATTTGATAAAACAGGTGTATTGGTTGGTCAAAGTTCTAACTATGTTATGCCCGGACAGGAAATCACAATCACTGCTGGTATCGGGGCATATAGCTCTGCTGCACAACCACAGATTTCAATTGGTGGATCAGGTGTTCCGGTAATCGATGGTAAGGGCACTTACAAGATTTCTGCAAGTGGCTCAGGTCCACGAAAAGTACCAGTAACTATTCGTTATCTTGACCAGGATGGAAAAGAACAATCAAAAACTGAAGAGGTTGAATATGTGGTAGGTACCCCTGGTGGTGCTGCAGTAATGCTCGATAAAATGAATGTATTTTATATTGGTGTTGATAACCCTATTACAATTTCATCTGGTTCTGGCTGGGATAAAACCAGTGTTTCAATGACGGGTGGATCTTTAAGTGGTTCTAACGGAAACCGGGTTGTAAGAGTTACTACTCCAGGTAAAGCAACAATTAATGTTGCGGTATCAGGTGGTAAGGCTAGTCAATTTGATTTTAGGGTAAAAGAAATCCCTAACCCTATTTTTAAAGTAGGCCCTGGTGGAACAAGAATGACAGCAGGTAGTTTTAAGAATCAACAATATTGCAGGGCTGATCTGGAGAATTTTGATTTCGATGCTAAATTCAGTGTGGTAAGTGCTACTGTTTATTTTTCAGGTGCAAATTTTGCAAATGTTCAAACTGCTCCATTAAGTGGAAACAATTTAGCGCCACTTAATGCGTTAATACAAAGAGCAGGCCCAGGTACCAGTGTTACTTTTGATAATGTGAAAGTGCAGGGGCCGGATGGAAAGCAACGTACAATACAAGGAGTAGGTATAGTGTTATATTAATATTTTAAAAACCGTGCTATGATTAAGCATTCAGTAAAAATTCTTTTCTTATTTGTTTTCATGGGTTTGTGTGTTAGTATTGCACAGGCGCAGAAAAAGCCAGTAAAAAAACGTAGTAGTGTAAAACGTACCAGCACTACTAAAACTACCAAGGGTAAAACCAAGGCAAAAATTAGCCCAACAGCACAAATAGATTCTGTCGCAACAATTGTGGCAGCACCTGCTGCCCCTAAAGTTGATAGTTTGCCTATTCCAATAATTAAAAAATCATTGCGCAGGGATGAAGCAGTTATCACAGATGATATTCGTGACAGGACCCCTTTGGCTTATGAAAATATACGGGTGGATGATGCAATTTACCGCCATAAAATCTGGAGGGAGATTGACACCAGGGAAAAAATGAATTTGCCTTTTCGCTATTCAGCAAGTGAAAATAATGGTAATCAGCGCTTTATTTCAATTTTAATGAAAGCTATCCAGGATAGTGCGGTTACGGTTTTTGATGCGATAGATGATCGTTTTACAACGCCGCTAACAATATCACAGGTTGCTCAGAAAATTTCAGGTGGTATTGAAATTGTAGATATTTATGGACCTGATGGAACTAAAACAGGAACTAAAGAAGTGGTTAGAGAAGTGAACCTTGATTCTTTCTATAAATTCAGGATTAAAGAGGAAGTTATTTTTGATAAAGAAAGCTCACGTCTTTTTTGGAGAATCCTGGGTATAGCTCCTTTAAAAAATGTAATCACATCCGAAGGCCTTAACTTGGGCCAAACTGAATTATTTTGGGTGTATTACCCGGATATGCGGCCAATATTTGCCAAGTATGAAGTGTATAATGGTAAAAACTTTGGAGCAAGAATGAGTTGGGAAGAGTTGTTTGAAAGCAGGATGTTCAGTGGACGTATCATTAAGAGTACTATTGATAATCCATTTGATCTGCCAATTTCCGGCACACCTGGTTTAAAAGAGAATGGTGTTTTCCAATTGTTGGAAGGAGAGCGGATAAAGGAAAAAGTGTTCAACTATGAGCAAGACCTTTGGAGTTATTAAAAATTAAATTATTAACAATATAAAAGGCCCCTGAATTTTCAGGGGCTTTTTATATTCCATTCTTGATGAACCGATTTAATATCAGAACTCCTGACTTATCGCAAACAAAAATCAATTCTTTTTATATTTTTGTCCAGGCAACTGAGCCCTGAATAAAATTCGTTATCCTAAACGAACGCTTTTGGCACATCACACTTGTATATAACCATAATTTTTTGTTGTCCCAACAAAAGTATTTCAATTAAGCTTCATTGGCGTCGCACCCTTGTACATTATATCATCTGGCAACTTTACCCACGTTGTAACAACCAAAATATTACCCCGGCTTATTTGGATACTCTTGTACTTTTATATATACCGCAGCGCTTTCAATATGCGTTCTTACCCCTTCAGGGGTCGGGGTCTTTAATTTATAAGGAAGGGTAAGGAGTTCTGAATATGGCTTAAAGCAAATATCATGAAGTAATATTTATGATTAAAAAAACAGGATTTTCCTGTTTTTTTTCAAACCAATGCTAACTATATTCGTATCGGTTTTTCATAGGATATTGGATTTTAAAACGGGGCTGGATTTTTATCCTGGCCCTTTTTATTTTTAACCATCTATCTATTGCAAAGTGAAAAATTCATTTATAAGTTTTGCCCTTGACAAGCCAACTACTTCACTTAACTCTTCTACTGTTTTATCCTTAATATTTTTAACTGACTTGAACTTTTTTAATAGTTGATCAATAGTCGATTTACCAACGCCTGAAATTTGTTCCAGTTCATTTTTAAATGAACCTCTGCTTCGCTGGTTTCGGTGAAAAGTAATCCCAAACCGATGCACCTCATCCCTTATCCTCCTGATTAACTTTAGGCTTTCACTATCCCATGATAATTTTATAGATTGCTGATCTCCATGAAAAAATATTTCTTCTTCATTTTTTGCAAGTCCAATCAGCGTTGTTTTTCCTTCAAGCCCCAGGCTTGTAATACTTTCCATTGCCGAGCTTAACTGGCCCTTGCCTCCATCTATGATTACTAATTGAGGAAATGGCTTTTCCTCTTCATTCATTCTTTTGTACCGCCTGTAAACTACTTCTTTCATAGTAGCAAAATCATTGATACCCTTTACAGTTTTCACATTAAAGCGGCGATAGTCTTCCTTACTAGGCTGGCCATTTTTAAAACATACCATTGCTGATACCGGGTAACTACCCTGGAAGTTAGAGTTATCAAAGCATTCAATATGCAATGGAAATTCCTTAAGATGCAGATCAACCTTGAGCTGCATCAAAACCTGGTTTATTTCATTTGAAGTTTTATCTTCAAGCAGCAGCAGCTTATTTTTTTTGAGCTCCTCTTTAAAATAATTTACATTCTTTTCAGAAAGCTCAAGTAGCTTTTTCTTGTCACCTGCCTGCGGGACAGTTAGTATTATTTCCGGTGTGGGATAATTGAGGGAAAAAGGAATAATAATTTCTTTCGCCTCGCTGTTAAATGTTTCTCTTAACTGAGCGATAGCAAAACTTAATACTTCATCTGCCGGTTCATCCAGTTTCTTCTTTAACGTTATTGTTTTTGTAAGTACTATGCTCCCGTTATTTACAGCGAGGTAATTTACATAAGCTGTATCTCCCTCTTCCAAAATACTAAATACATCAACAGTGCCGGTGCGTTCATTTACCACGGCAGATTTAGCTTTATAAATTTGTAAGTGATCCAGTTTCTTTTTAATTATACCGGCCTTTTCAAATTGAAGTTGTTGGGCTAAATCCTGCATCTCAGCCTTGTAATGCTGAATAACTGGTGAAAGATTTCCTTTTAATAAATGTTTCAGCCTTTCTATGCCGGCAGTGTAATCTTCGATGCTTTGCAATCCTTCGCAGGGCCCTTTACAATTACCTAAATGGTACTCTAAACAAACTTTAAATTTTTTCTTTTCGATATTTGCAGGAGAAAGATTTAATTTACAATTTCTCAATTGTATATTTTGCTTTATAAAATTTAGCAGCTCTCTTACTTTGCCTACAGAAGTAAATGGTCCCAGGTATTGGGACCCATCATTGATTTTTCGCCGGGTAAAAAAAACTCTTGGGAAAGGTTCATTCTTAACAACAATGTATGGATACGATTTATCATCCTTCAAATTGATATTAAAAATGGGTTGGAAATTTTTAATAAGTGAGTTCTCTAACAAAAAGGCATCCTGTTCACTGTTAACAATGGTAAATTCTATTTTTCTTATCCGTTGAACCAACTCGTGGGTTTTATAGCTTGTATAGGATTTAGAAAAATAAGAGCTTACTCTTTTTCGCAAACTTTTTGCTTTGCCAACATATAAAAGTTCATTTGCTGCATCATAATATTTATAGATGCCCGCTTGTAATGGGATAGTATTTGCAATGGAAGAAAATTCCTGTTGTGTCATTATTAATCCTGAGGATTGCTTTTAAATTAACAAGCAAATTTACTGCCCATGTACCAAATAATTGATAAAACTAAAATGCATAATTGTTTACATTTTTTCTATGGCTTGGGATGCCAACATCATATATAACTGATTAAAGATGCAAATTAGTATGACGTACAAGGGAGTGACACAACGATGACGCCCATAGCTTCTTAGCCTGTACAACAAAAATATGACTGCATAGGAATAATGCCAATAGTGTTGTTATAAAGAAGAAGAACTGCCATATAAAAATGTAAATTATTAAGATGTGCAAAATATTAAAAATCCCATGTAAATATTTCCTCCTTTACCAGTTCCAATTCGCCACCTGGTTTATTTAAAATGTTTACAATTTTTGCCATTTTATTTGATTGCCAGGTTAATTGCTGTGTAAATTTTTGGTTATTAATCAACACCTCTTTCACAATATAAATTTTAGACACTTCCCCTTTTTCAGGATTAATATAAACATCCCAATGCCTTAGTGAAACCGAGTCTGGCAACTTGTTTACCGGATCATACGTAAATGTTATTGCATTAATGGTTTGGTCATTGAACCTGGTTTCTTTAAAGTGGTGTATGAGATTTGTTTCGGTAATTGCAGGTATTAAAAAGGGCTGTAGCAAAGCCTTTATTTTATCTTTTGAAAGCCAGACAGAATCAGCCTTGCCCTTGATTAATGTGATGTGTAAAGGTGTAATGGGCAAAGAGTCTAAAGTGATGATTTGCCCTTTAATATAAGAGGTAACAGGGAAAAAGGAATCTGTTATTTTAGTTACCGGAGCAACCGGGATATTTTGTTTGATTTCTGTATTGCATGATAGTAATAATATAAATGCAATGATTATAAAGCAATATTTATTCATTGCCAAAAATACAAAGAAAGCTTTTGAAAAAGAAAGTGATGTTGATGTAGAGGTTGGTGGCTTTGTAAAAAAGTAGATGAATTTTTTTTAATTGTTCTGTAAAGCAAAAACTAATTATGGAGATAAATTTTATTTAATGGTTTTAACAATGCCGAATTTAATACCATAATTGATCAATCTTTCCTCTACAGCAAATTGCTTATTGTTAGTTGAAAAAAGCTGCCTCCGAATCTGCGGGCCTACCTGGTAAGTGAAACCATTTAGTTTGTAACTAATAAAAGTTTCTATACCAGTATTTAAATTCCACCTGTTTAGCATAGAATTTTCTTTTACGTAGTTCCTTCTGTCAGATGAAATAAGATAAGATTTACCCCCCAGTAATAATGTGGGTTGCAAAGTAACCCCTACATTCCATTGTAGTTTTTCATTTCCAAGCAATTTAACATCAACACCAACAGGCAAGGAAAGCTGGTAAGTTTCGTTATGAAGTTTTACAGCTTCTAAACCTGTTTTGTTTGAATAAGGCGTTGTTCTAAATAATTCATAAGTGCTGTTAGTAGCATAATCATGCATGACCAGTTTTGTGGTAACCGGGTGAGTATTATGAAATGCATTTGAATTGTATCGGGTAAAATTTAATTGCAAACCACCTTTTATCTTTATGCCTTTTAATATTGAATATTGCAATGCAGTACCGACTTCAATGCCAAGAGATGGCTTATTAACTACTTCATCATTAATATCCCGGTTGGCAGCAATAAGGAATGGCGCAGAATTGGGCGTTGTGCCAAAATTCGGATCGTTATATAAGCTTCTATAAACAATAGATGGAGTTGCATACATCTGCCACGATAATTTACCTGCCCATTTCTTTGGCATAGGCCTGTTATAAGAAGCATAGTTTTCTATCCATTCTTTATCATCTTTTGTAATTACATTTTTATCCTTCGTTAATATTGCTTTTATTTTTTTATTTGCCTCATCAGTAATAACAGGCTTACTATAGTTGATTGCGTTTAAGAAATTTCCGGTATTTGTGTTTTCAGTTACAGCGTTGTGTTTAATTTTTTCAACGTTGAAAAATTGACCGGGAGTTTCGAATTCGCTTAAGCTTACTTCATCTTCAGCTTCAACACCAGTTTGCTTATTGCTTAATGTAATAGGTGCAAATGTATTTTCAGATGAATTTGAATTATACCTTTTACCAGCGGTTACAAATGTACCCGAAACCAGATTTTGAGCTACTAAACCATTCTTTTGATGTAATGCGGATATAACGGGGGATTGTACAATTTTAATAATGGGAGGGTTATCATTTAATAAACCAGTTGTTAAATTACCCGATTTTGAAATATTTAAACTTTCAATATTTCCCGTTAGTAGTTTACTGTTGAATTCTGTAAAAGGATGATAAAAAGAAGTAAAGGAATTATTTTCAGTTTGGTAACCAGGTGAAAATTTGGTGGCATCAGTGGTGGAAGAAATATATGTATTATTGGTGTTTAAATAGCCGGTTAAAAGTAGTGCTGAAATTAGTATAATACTCATAGCCACAGATGGCCATTTACGACCGGGGTGAATATTATTATAGATACTGTACCAAATACGTTTTGAAGGGTACATCCTAAATTCGTCCGACTTTTCTCTTAGCAATCGTTCAAAGTCGTCCGTATGTAAATTTCTGTCCATCGTTCACGAAGGTTCTTTTGGTTCAGTTGTATAGTTTTGGTAGTTAAGCTTTTCAATTTTATTTGGAAGCTATTGAGGCACCAAAATATGTTGATTTCGTTTTGTGTGATTTTAGTATAATTCTCTTTTTAATTAAAATGTCTTCCAGCATTACTTTTGCACGGGTGTATTGCGACCGGCTGGTGCTTTCCTCAATATCAAGTACATCACCAATTTCTTTGTGCGAATATCCTTCAATAGCATAAAGGTTCAAAACAGTCCGGTATCCTACCGGCAACAATCTTATACATTCCACAACCTCTTTCGCCTGCATGATTGAAGGGATACTTTCTTCCCTTATACCAACACCATTTGCAAATGCAATGTCCAGGCTATCAGAAAATTTCTTATTCTTTTTCAATACATTGATACAGGTATGCACCATAATTCTTCTAATCCACCCTTCTAAAGCACCTTCGCCCCTGTACTGATGTATTTGGCTATACACTTTAATAAAACCTTCCTGTAACATATCTTCCGCATCTTCCCTGTTCTTTGCAAACCGGTAACAAACCCCCAACATTCGGGGGCTAAAACGGTTATACAATGCCTCCTGCGAAGCTGCATTATTTGTAAGACATCCGGCCAACATAAGCTCTTCCGTCATATTAGTGCTTTGATTACACTATAAATATAGACAATTTGCAAACATTATTTGCTGCTTAATAATAAAAAATCCGGTGAGATAATAATATTTCTGTGAATAGTTTTTAAGTAAAGATTTTGATTGGATTATTTATTTACAATTGCTTAAATTTTTATTTCTTTTAAGCAAACAAATTGAGTACAGGTAAGGCTTTCGGGGTTTAATTTTTTTTGTCCGGGCTGAGAAACAATGGGCAACATCGTTGCATCGCCCTCTTGTACCGCATACCTGTTTGGAGCTTTTCCTACATTATAATTAGATAAGAAATGTAGCAATCTTACCAATTTGCCCTTAAAGCCACAATGAAATTTCTTCCAGGTGCAGAAAAGCCTGATGCAAAATACCTGTAATTTCTATCAAAAATATTTTCAACTCCAAACTGAATTTGAAGGTGAGTGGCAATATTTAAATTCCCCTTTATGTTTGCAATAACCCACGATGGCATTCCATCTGCAGTTGCATATTCAGCATTATCTTCTCCATCAGCATTAAACTGATCCAGCCTTTTCCAGCCGTAATAAAGAAAAGATAACTCCGAATTAAATTTTTTATGTTGCCAGGATAAAGTTGCTTTTGCAATAACAGGCGGAATATGGTCAAGTGGCTTTGAACTAACAAAACGCTGAACCAGCAGGTACCCATCACCCGGTTGCTCTTCATATACAAGCGAAGGTTTAGCGGCATCTGTTTTAAACCGGCCATAACTGTAAGTAAGTGTACTGTTAAAAGTAAATCCTTTAAAAGGGCCTGCATTTAATCCAACAGAAAAACCATAAAGGGTGGCTTTATTTGCATTTTTACTTGCCAGCACCTGGCTCTTTACACCATTATAAATAATTGAATCCTGCCCGTTTAATTGAAATTGCCCTTTAACTATAGCATTTCTGAACAAGGTATAATAACCGGTAAATTCCATGCTCACCATTTCTGCAAATTTTTTAGAAACTGTGAGATCAATATTATAAGTGTATTCAGGTTTTAAGCCAGCATTGGGAATAACTACCTGCCTTGCTGCTGTACTTGACTCAAATATTTTGGAAAGGTCATCGATATTGGGCGCACGAAAGCCGGAAGCCAAAGAGGTCTTTATTATGGTTGTTTTATTGAGGAAATAAACGATACCAATATTGCCTGTAACCACAGCATATTTTTGCCTCACTGCCGTGTCAGGCAGGTGAAAAAAGGAATTATCTTTTATATTGCTTTTAAGGCGTACCGCCTGAATTCTCAAGCCATCATTTAAAACAAGTTTTTTATTGCTGAATTTAAAAACATGTTGAGCATAAATACCGTAATAGTTCATTTTATTTGTACCATCAGGGTAGCGGGTGTCTAATTTTGATACTACACCGGTAAGCAGGTTTTTGGTAGCAGCGGTAGATTTCACATCGTTTAATTGCACATCCATGCCAATGGTTGTTTCATGGTTACCGGTTATCTTTCTGGCACTGATTGTTGTTCCAAAAACTTTTATTTTTTCTGATCTCTTGTCAAACCTGTCATAACGTTTATACTCCCTGGTGAAGCGGCTTTCATTAATAACCTGGTAATTAATATTTGCCTTTAGCTGGTCTGCAATGCCAACATTTTCTGCATTTAATTCGTATGAACCCAGCAACCTTTTTTGAGGGCCGTAATACCATTCAGCATAACGCAAAGTTCCATTCCTGGTATCTTGTAACCGGTCATAACGCGGTACATTATTAGAGTTGGATAGCTGCAGGTTTACTAAATGAGAGCGTTTAGCATTTTGTTTAAATAAAAGTTTCTGTGTAATATCCCATTGCTTGTAACCGGAATATTTTTGTACCCTGTCATCAGGGTTCACCAGTATAGAATCCAAGCCATTTACTTTTCCTATATACACACTTCTTCTGCCAAAATCAGGATATTTTTCCGGGTAATTATTGCCCATTTTTGTATCGCCAAAATCACTAAAATTATATCCCTGGAACCAGGCAAATTTTTTGCTTCCAATGCTGGCATCTGCATGTATTGTTTTTTCATCATTTGAAGTGCTATGCCTGGTAAATACAGTACCTGTGGTGATGAATTTTTTATCGCCGGAAAGTACAGGCGATTTTGTAATTAAATGAATGGTGCCACCCAATGCATCACTTCCATAAATAGTTGACGAGGGGCCATACATTATTTCTATCCTGCTTAGGCTATTTTGATCAGAAGTAATTACATTTTGTAAATGTCCGCTCCGGTATATTGCATTGTTCATTCTTACCCCATCTATCACTAACAAAATGCGGCTTGCTTCAAAGCCTCTTAATATGGGGCTGCTGCCTCCCTGCTGGCTTTTTTGAACAAATATCTTACCTGTATTTATCAATAAGTCGCCGGTATTCTGGGTATTGGCTGATGCAATTGTTTTAGCAGAAATAACGTCTATTTTTTGTGCAATGTTTTTCCTTTTCTCTGTAAAATTATTTGATGAAACTACTATTTCCTCCAGGTCAATTTGGGTTTTAGTAGTGTCGGTTGACGGAGTATTTTTATTTTGGGCATGCAGAAATTGCAGCATTGTAAATACCACAAATAGCATTAATAAAGTTTTCATTTGTAGTGTTTTCACAAATAAATAGTACTGCTATGCTTTCTTGGGTGGAAGTAAACTGTCCACCGGGTTGGTGGCTTTAATAGTATCTCTTAAAGCAGTTGCCCAGGTGGTTATACTTTTTTTCTGATCTTTAGAAAGATTTGCATCCCGGTGTATAAATGTGTAGGAGGAAAGCGGCATTTCGTTTTCATCTACCAGCTCAATTATTTCCTCCAGCTTCCTGTATTTTCTTCGTATTCTATAATCTGCAAATGCTGAAAAATTGAGTTCTTTTTTTCCTTCTTTGATATGGTCGTTCAGCCACCAGGCTACCGGCTGTACGTTTGCATACCAGGGATATGTGGTGTTATTGCTATGGCAATCGTAGCAACTGGTTTGCAAAATTGTATGCACATCTGCTGGTACAGCATACACTTTGCTTATATCTTTTGCCATTAAACTTTCTGAAGTGTTTATATTTTTTTCAGGACGAATAAACTGAATAATCACAAAGGCAATAAGTAGCAATATGCCAATAGTTTTAAGGACTTTTTTCATTGATTTTTTTAATAAAAATATTTAAGATGATGCTTCAATATATGTTACCATACAGGGGATGTGCATTTAAAAACAGTGTCATTTTAAAATGCAAATTATCGTTCTATCTATCACGAAAGAAAAGATCCCCAATGGTATGCGGCACAAGGGAGTGACACAACGATGATGACCATTGCTTCTCAGCCTGGACAAAAAATAAATGAACAAAAATGTATGCTATCCCATCAACACATTGCCCGTCATTTCCGGCGGTATTGGCAGGTGCATCATGGTTAAAATAGTGGGTGCAATGTCACCCAGCTTGCCGGGTTTTACCGTGCCCTTCCATTGATTATCTATAATAAAAAACGGCACCAGGTTTAATGTATGCGCCGTGTTGGGCGTGCCATCTTCATTTATTTCATAATCTGCATTGCCATGGTCGGCAGTGAGAAAAACAGCATAGTCATTTTCCAATGCGGTGGTTACCACTTTTTCTACACAGGCATCCACCGTTTCCACAGCTTTAATTACGGCTGTCCATACACCGGTATGGCCAACCATATCAGCATTTGCAAAATTGAGGCAAATAAAATCGGCAGTTTTATTGGCAATTTCCGGCAATATCGCGGCGGTTAATTCATAAGCACTCATCTCGGGCTGCAGATCGTAAGTGGCCACTTTAGGCGATTGGATCATGATTCTTTTTTCACCTTCAAAAGGCACCTCCCGGCCACCGCTAAAGAAGAAAGATACATGCGGATATTTTTCTGTTTCAGCAATGCGTATCTGTGTTTTTCCATTTGCCTGTAATATTTCGCCGAGGGTATTTTTAAGGTCATCATTATCAAATACCACCTGCACATTTTTAAAGGTTTGATCATACTGAGTCATGGTAGTATAATGCAGGTTTAAGGCTTTCATACCAAAGTCGGGCATATCAGTTTGCGTTAACACCTGGGTTATTTCACGGCAGCGATCTGTCCTGAAATTAAAACTGATTACCGCATCACCATCTTTAATGGTGGTATTACCTGCTTTACTGTTAATGATCGGTTTTATAAACTCATCTGTTACACCCTCTTCATAAGATTTTTTGATTGTTTGCAAAATATCATCT
>JANMVB010000148.1:0-14100 GCA_031392305.1 Ferruginibacter sp. | reverse complement strand
ACTACTTTTGACTGTGGAAACTGAACCTGTAAAGCTTTTACCCTCCGCCAATGTGTAGTACATTCTGTATCTTTTAGCAAGCCTGCATGGCCCAAAGCAAAAGCACCATTACAAATGGAACAAACGGTTACTCTTTTTTCTGCACAGTCTTTTAGCCAGTTGAAGAACCCTCTTTCAGCTTTAAACGGAATGCTGTTTACATATTCATTGTCCATCCCCGGTACAAAAACGAAATCGCCTTCTTTTAATTTTGCAGTTTTAAAATTGGCAATATTTCCAAAGCTAAGCCCGGCTGTACTAATGGGGTTTTCACTGTAAGTGTAAAATTCAATGTCAATCTCAAAGCGGTAAAATTTAGCTTCCGTAAATACCTGTACCGGCCCGGCAAGATCAAGTAATTCAACTGTGGGCGGAATGATAAACGCTACCTTTTGCATGATGTTAGGTTGTTAAATTGTGTAAATAAAGGTACACAGTGGTCAGTTTCTAAAATGGACAATATGATGTCAATTACAGACAATCAAAGGTTTATTTCTTTTGCTTTAAAATTACGTTGAGCAATAAATTTATCAAGCATAAAGCAACTTTAAATTATAACAATATGACAGACAGAAAAAAGCCGCCCCTTTGAGGAGCGGCCAGTTGTGTGCCTGAAACAAATTACTTATTTGCAACTTGCACAGGTACATGTAGCACCACAATTGCAATTAACACAGGTACAATTTGGGTTGCTGCATTTTACGTTTTGAGTGTTTCCACTCTTTGTTGTTGATTTCATAATTGATTGTTTAATTGTTATTTGATGATATAAAAGTAGTTTGAGAAAGAGGTGTGATCGTTACACTGCTTTGGGTAAGTGTAACATGATTTTGGGTTTAAATTTTTCGTGGCACAGGCGGGCCTGGCTAATACTAACTTTTTGAAATGGAATCAATTCGTTAGCTAACATATTTTCTACCGCCATCACGCAGCGGTTACAAACCATGTTCTTAATAAGAAATATATTTGAAGGCAAATAACTTTATGAAATGATTTTTTTTGGTATAACCCTTTTACCTAAATTCACCAGGTAAATGCAAATAGTAAAATCCAGCGACGAACAAAACAAATCGTACTGTGGCGGAATTAACCCCGGGTCGCTAAAAAAATGGTAACCTATATCCCAGCAGCCATGCAAAAAATAACCCGCCGCCAAAATATAAATGCTTTTTTTAATTCCATAATATGCCAGAAAAATAAAAAGAATAGCCTGGATTGAATTTATAACCAACGCCTGTACATCCTTCCAAACAAAACCAACGTAGAGAAATCCAATTCCTGAAAGTACCAGTGCGTATATTACCAATTTGTCTAAAAACTTTAAAATACCAATTGCTAGTATTATTAAAAGCGCAGAAGAAATTCCTATAATTATTGCAGCCATTGCTTAGTATTTATTTATTGAAATAAAACTCAGTTTAAATGATGTTTTGTATAAAATAATTGATGATTTTGTTCATACAAACCGAGGCATTGGGAAGAGCAAAAATATAGTTCACCTTCGCAGGGATGTTGGATGGCATTTTGAGGTTTTAGTATTAACATTCTGCAAACGGGATCAATGTAATTTTCTGTTGCACCTTCTCTGCTTAATTCAAAAACTTTCTTTTTCTCACTCACATTTTTAAAATGAAGACTACCCTTTGGTGTAAACTTACATAAGGATTTATCCGTTATTGAATGTACAAATTCATCAGAACACCAAAAAGTACCTGCCACTGCTTTGGCAGCAATTCTTGACACCAGGTTTAATGCAGCCCCGTAATAATTTCCTGACCTTTTTAAAACCTTCCCAACATGCAGGCCCCCATGAACCTGCAAAAAATTCTCTTCATTCACTATCCTGGCTTCTAACTTTAAAGCTGTAGCCAGCAGGCAATCCGGAGAGTCAGATACAAACATAATTTCATCGCCGGTACGTTGATGTATTTTGGTTTCGCCTACCAGGCAATTTTCTGCAATATGGATATACCTGTCAATTAAATCTGCCGCTGAAACAGCACCATGCGTTTCAGTAAGCGCAGTATAACCTGATAAATCAGCCATTAAAATCGCAACATTTTTTTCCATGATTGATTGTTTTATAATTTTTAATTGCTTGCTTTTATATTAGTTGGTTAAAATATTTTTTGTCCTGGCAGTGAAGCAATGATCAACATCGTTGTGTCACTCACTTTTACTGCATACCTATTGGCAGCTTTAATTACGTTTTAAATGAAACATATTTAAAAGCACCGATAATTAATTTTGAACGGCAGCTTTTGCAAACTGCTTTTTAAACCCAAAATGGTAGCGATCAATATCACCAAAGCGAACAGGATATGCATTAATAAATATCCAGCCTTGCTTGCCCATATAGTTCATCGCATCAATAATGGTGTTGAATTTTTTGATTGTACCATTATCATTTTTTAGCCTGTTATCCTGCCAGATACTTTTCTCTTCACCAAAGTCGATATCAATGGTTACTTTATTACTGAATAATTTTTGGGTAGCAATTAGCTGGCAATACTGCTCAACTTTTAAGCTATCAGATTGGGCGGAGCTAACCATCAGCTCAATAACACAACACTTATTATTACTACTTTTTTCATGGTTGTTTTTTTTAAAATACTTTTTTTAAAAGGAATGTTTCCAACATTAAAGGGTATGTTTCAATTACCTCTTTATCTTTTATTTTTTCAGTAAAAGCGATAGATGCTTTTATTGTATGCTGCATGATGCCTGAAGGGATATTAGTTTTAGATGAGCCTGGCTTTGTATGATTTATTTCAAGGATCACTACAATTGGAAACATTGCAATGATGCCAAATACCTGTGCTGCGAATAATATATTTTTCATGTTGTTTTTATTTAATTATTATTTTCTACTACAAAGGTATTGTGGCTGCAAGAGGGCGTACGGACAGGTTGATGTCAAAAACGGACAAACCATTTTATATTTTTTAAAAATTGGAATCAGCTAAAATTGTGTAAGTAAAACTGGGAAGGGGAGGTGTGTATTTTTTTCCGGAGCAATGCAGAAAATGATGCGCTAAAAATTTATTTAGTTTAGTTATTTAATTTAAATCGTAATTAAAGATCCCCAATGGTATTTAGTACAAGAGGGCGATGCAACGATGTTGCCCATTGTTTCTTAGCCCGGACAAAACTTTTTTTATTTATTGCGTTTATAAATGTACCGGGTAAAAAAAACAAACTATGCAGCGGAGGCATTTGCCTAAAAAGAAAAAGGGCAAGAACAGTTTTTTGCTGCTTGCCCTCTTGGGGTAATCGAGGGGGCTCGAACCCCCGACCCTCAGAATCACAATCTGATGCTCTAACCAACTGAGCTACGACTACCATTTTTATTGGTTTGCAAAAATAGCAAAAAACACTTCCCGTACAAAATTACATTTCAATTACTTTTTTTCTTGTTTCTTTGCACCCCAAATTAATCAATGAGCCCTGTTACAACTTTCATCATCATTATTCTTTCTGCATTTACCGGGTGGATTGTAATCAAAATCGCTTTACTCCTCGTGTTCCATCCACGGCTTCCCGTTAAAATAATGGGCTTTACCCTGCAGGGAATTTTACCCAGGTACCAACTTACCATCTCAAAAAAAACAGCCTCGCTGGTAATGAATGAACTGGTTTCATTCGATGAAATTGAACATACAATAACCAGTACAGAAAACCTTGAAAATTAAGGCCCGAAATAGAGGAGCACCTGGATCATTTTCTTCGCCATAAATTAAAAGAGGTGTTCCCCATGCTGGGCAGGCTTATTGGCGATAAAACAATTTTGCAGTTAAAGGCTGCATTTTTACTGGAGCTGGAAACACTGTTCCCCATTTTAATGAAAAGTTATTTAAACAAATTAAAACAGGATAATGACCTGGAAAAAATCATCACTGAAAAATTATCCTGTTACCCGACGGAAAAAATATCAGCCATCGTCAAAGGATTAGTTGGTAAACAAATGGCTAAAGTTGAATTGCTGGGATTGGGTCTGGGGCTTTTAACAGGGCTCATCAATTTATTGGTAATTGCTTTTGCAAATTAATTTTTCATGTTTTCCCAACGCTATAATACCGTTCATCAATAATTTATTCAGCGGCTTAAACATTATGAGAGAACTTTGGTTTTCATAAGGCCCTAACTATTATCAAAACTATTTTAAATGAAAAAATTCTTCCCTGTATTACTACTATCCTCCTTTTTTTTAATTGCAGTTATCTCATTGCATGCCCAGTTTTCGGGCGGTGGGGCCAGGCCAGGTGGGCAAAATATGAATGTGGGCCATTTTTATGGAAAAATAATTGATGCTGCCACCAACAAACCCATTGAGGCTGCATCCATTCAGCTTTTGCAAAATAAATTTGACTCCGTTTCCAAAAAAAGAACTGATATAGTTGTGTCTGGAATGCTTACCACAAAAAAGGGTGAGTTTAGTCTTGAAAACCTTGCGGTAATGGCCCAATACAAACTCAGAATTACTGCCATCGGTTACAAACCGTTAGAAGAAAAAGCAGCCTTTCAACTAAATATGGCCGGGGCAAAGCCGGGTGATTTCAGTAGCATGATGAGTGCCGTAGACAAAGACCTGGGAAATATAAAAATGACCGCAGATGCCTTGCAACTGGAAGGCGTAACGGTTACAGCAGATAAGCCATTGTTAACAATGAGCATTGACCGTAAAATTTTTAATGTAGAAAAAAACCTTACCAGTGTAGGCGGTACGGCAATAGATGTGATGAAAAACGTACCCAGCGTAAATGTAGATATTGACGGCAATGTAAGCTTGCGCAATGCAACACCCCAGATATTTGTAGATGGCAGGCCAACTACCATGACGCTGGAACAAATACCTGCGGATGCCATTGCAAGTGTTGAAATTATCCAATCCTTCTGCAAAATTTGATGCCTCCGGCGGTGGAGCAGGTATTTTAAATATTGTATTAAAGAAAAACAGGAAGGCAGGGTACAATGGTAGCATACGTGCCGGTATCGATAGCCGGGGCAGGCCAAGTTTTGGTGGCGACATAAATATCAAGCAACAAAAGATCAACTTTTTTGCAAATACACAAATTGGCTTTCGTAAAAGTATTTCTACTGTAAATACTGACCGTACCGATTATTATAATGGCACTGTTGCAAAACTCAAACAACTTAATGGCCCAATAGGAAGAGGGTTCTTTGGATTTGCCCGTATGGGTTTTGATTATTTTATAGACAACCGCAATACCATCAGCCTTGCCGGCAGCCATGTTAGGGGCGAATTTAAAAATGATGATATCATCAATATTTACAGGGATACACTGTACAATTCAGGCACCGTATCAGACTACGGCAACCGCACCAGCAACGGTAAATTTAATTTTAAAAACTATGGGGCCACCCTTAGCTTCAAACATAATTTTGCCAAAGCAAATAAAGAAGTAACTGCCGATTTAAATTATAATTTAAGCAAGAACGACAATATTAATCTCTTTACAACACAATATTTCAATCTCAATGCTACCCCAAAAACGCCGCTGCTGTACCAAAGCTCGTTAGGCGGTGGCACTACTAAATTCTTTACAGCACAAACCGACTATTCAAACCCCATCAGTGCAACCATGAAGATTGAAATGGGTGCCAGGATTGCACTCAGGGATTTCAGTAGTTTCAACGACAATTTTTTAAGGAGCCCGTTAACAGGCAAAGATTCCTCACTCACTTTGTTGAACAATAATTATAAGTTTACCGACAGGGTAATCGCCGGCTATGCAACACTCTCTCATCAGATAAAAAAATTCAGTTACCAGGCAGGTTTAAGAATTGAAAGTTCACGATACGATGGCACACTCATCAACAGGAACCAACAATTCTCCAATGAATTTCCATTCAGTATTTTCCCCAGTGCATTTGCAACGTACAAGCTAAATGATAAGCAGGATCTGCAATTAAACTATTCAAGAAAAATAAACCGTCCTAATTTTTTCCAGCTTATTCCATTTATAGATTATTCAGATTCTTTGAATTTAACCAAGGGTAACCCAGACCTTGTGCCTGAGTTTACAAACCTGCTGGAGCTATCTTATCAAAATCAGTTAAGCAAAAATCACAACCTGCTCACCACTATTTATTTTAAAAATACCAACGACCTTATTGCCAGGTATCAATACCCCGAAAAAAATCCAAACATTGGTAATAAACCCGATACCGTATTATTTACCAGCTATGCAAACGCCTCAAAAAGTTATACGTATGGCCTTGAGTTAACTGCCCGTAACAAGCTGGCAAAATGGTGGGATGTAAACACAAGTTTTAATCTTTTTAATGCCACCCTAAAAGCAGGCAACCTGCCCGGCGGTGTAGATAACGATCAGTTAAGCTGGTTTATTAAAATGAACAATAGTTTTAAATTACCTAAAAATTTCTCCATACAATTAAGTGGCGATTACCAGGCCAAAACCCTTGTACAGCAAGGCGGCGGCGGTGGTGGCGGCCGTGGTGGCGGTGGTGGTGGCATGTTTGGCGGTGGAAATATCCCTTCTGCCCAGGGTTATATCAAACCATTTTATGGCGTAGATATAGCCATCCGCAAAGACTTTCTTAAAAATAATGCTGCCTCGCTAACCTTGCAAATGAGCGATCTTTTCCGCACCAGGTTAAACAGTACCGTTTCGGAATCCATTTATTTTATGCAGTCAACAGACCGCCGGCGTGACCCACAGGTTTTACGCTTAAATTTCAACTGGCGCTTTGGCAAATTTGATGTGTCGTTGTTGAAAAGGAAGAACATGAAAGGCGAGGTAGAAAGTATGCAAAGTATGCAAAGCAGCGGGGCTCAATAAATAATTCATCCATCAACGTAAGTAAAAAATCTGTCACTAATAATGACAGATTTTTTTATGCTATGCAGGCTTAATAAAGTAAGACATGGTTTTTATTGTCCGAACTAAAAGCAGCCATGGTCATCATCGTTGTGTCACTCCCTTGTACCGCATACCATTGGGGAGCTTTAATTGCGTTATAAATTAATCGGGTTAGGAATTTACTTTGAAAAAAATACGGCTGCTTTCGAAATAATTTATTAAAAACGACTTCTAATAAAATTGCCATCCCTTTACTAAAGATATCTTTCCCTAATTATTTTTTGATGATGGTTAAAGTGACCGATGGTAATGTAGCCGATTTGCTCAACGGATAATGAATTAGTACCAGCCCTGCCAATTGTAGATAGCATTTCATCGCTAAAACCATTATACAAAAAAATTGTAGCACGCCTTACTGCAACAAATTCTTCCACCAGGTTTTCCCAGCTCCTGTTGTTAGCCAGGGAGTTGGTGGCATATTCGTTTTCATCAAAGGAGGGCAGTATGGCTGCTTCTTTTCGTGCAAAACATACAGCCCGGTAACTAAATATTCTTTCGGCATCAATCAGGTGTTGCAACATTTCCTTCAATGTCCATTTGCCGGGTGCGTATGCATACATTGATTTTTCTTCGGTTATGGAAGGCAACAACTCTTTAATAAGCAATGATTGATTTTTAAAAGCAGTGGCAAGATCTTTTTCGGTTACCTGGTCGATATATACTTTAAAGTATCCGGGTACATTAGTGGGAGATTGGGTTGACATATATTTATTTTAAAATTAAAAAGCCGCAGCAACTGCTGAAAGTTTTCAGTTGTTACTGCGGCAAATATCAGAAAAAATAAATTATCCTTTTGTTGACTTTTTCATAGAAGTCTTTGGCAAATTTGGCAAAGACTGTTTAGTTTTTATTCTTTCGCCTTTTAAGGTACTTGCTAATTTTATTGCAGCAAAGGCATTTAGTAAACCACCTGTTTTAGAAATTTCACCTAATGTTGATTTTTCATCTGTGCCGGGGATATTAATTGCGGCATCAGTTAGCGTAGCTGATTTTTCAATTACATATTTGAGTTGTACAGCGGTTAAATCAGGATAATGCTCCAAAATAAAAGCAGCAGTGCCGGCTACAACAGGACAAGCCATACTTGTGCCCGATGCATTTCCATAAGTGTTGCCACCGGGGATGGTAGAATATATTTGTACACCCGGAGCAAATACATCTACTTCCTTTTTACCATAATTACTGAAACCTGCAGCAATACCGCCATTTTTAGGATCTCCGCTTGCACCCACAGTTATCCAGTTTGCTGCCCTGCCTTTTTCATTTTTAAATACAGGTGTAGGGTAATTATCTCCCTTATCAATATCTTTTGAATCGTTGCCGGCAGCATGTATCAGTAATACACCTTTTTGCGCTGCATATTTAACTGCATCATCCACCCAGTCTTTTTCAGGCGAAAGCTCTTTGCCAAAGCTCATGCTAATAATCTGTGCCCCGTTATCAACGGCATACCTTATTGCCAAAGCAACATCTTTATCATGCTCATCACCATCGGCCAGGGCCCTGAGTGCCATTATGCGTACGTTATCAGCAATACCATCTATACCTTTATTGTTATTCCTGGATGCTGCAATAATTCCCGAGCAATGGGTACCATGAAAAGGTGTGGATGCCATCACATCATTATTGCCATAATTACGATCGTTGATATCGGTTTCATCATCCTGTACAATTTCTTTGCGGTATTCCTGCGGAGGATTATTTACTGCATCTGCCTTCCTGATCTTTCCTTCCATTTCTTCCATTATCTGCAGGTTGGTGATTTCATCGCTGCCATTACCCTTACATAACTGCACCAAAAAAACTTTCGCTTTTTTTGCCTCCGCATTTGTTGGATTATACTTGTATAGGTCATTACAATCATAAGATTCTTTACCCAATGCTTTTACTATTACTGAATCGCCTTTTATAAAACCGGGTAATATCCTTTTCATAAAGGCAATTTCTGTAAGATCAATATCACCTACTATAATCTGCTTAGCTTTTTTATACAACTCCACTTCTTCCTTCTCTGCCGGGTTTAAATTAGTTTCATCTGGTATAGAGGTACCATATTTTATTTTTAATTTATTATAAACACGGGCAGCCTCGTAGCTGTCTTTTCTTACATTCCGGCCATCTTTACCACCTAAAAAATTCCATCCATGAATGTCATCGATATACCCGTTGTTATCGTCATCTATTTTGTTGTTGGGGATTTCTTTTGAATTTGTCCAGAGTACGGGTTTCAGGTCTTCATGAAGTGTATCTATGCCAGTATCTATTACTGCAACTACCACCTGTTTGCTTTTCAGCTTTTTTTCTTTTACAAAAGCATACGCTTTATCGAGGCTGATACCATAAATCTCAGTTTTTTCTTTGTCCTGCAAGTACCAGTTTTTTGGTAATGCAGTATTTGAAGTTTGGGAAAAAAGCGGGCCAATACAAAACAGGGCCAGACTAAGTAGAAAGGATATTTTCATTTATTGTTTATTTGTGAAGGTGCAATTTATTAAAAAGCATTTAATGGTTTAGCCAATTGTGATAAGATGGAAGCCTTGTATAAAATATTAACATCTTATTAAAGCAATAGCTGCCTAAAAAAATAATGGCCAGGAAAGGTGAAATGAGGTTTAACATTTTTATAGAATAACCCATACACACTACTACCGCTGCCACTCATTGAGGCATATACGGCACCTGCAGCATACATGGATTCCCGGATTGATTTTATTTCCGGGTATTTATCAAAAACCGGCCTTTCAAATTCGTTTACAAGATTATCTTTCCAATTTTCAACAGGTAAGGATATTATACTTGCTATTGAATTTTGTTGCCGGTATTTATTAATTGTATCCGTAGGTATTGCTTCCAGTTGAGAAAATGCCCAGCCGGTATTTACATGAATGCCCGGATTTACAACTATCAATTGAAATGGCGAAAGATCGAGTGCAATGGGAGTGAGTAGTTCACCCCGGCCGGTACCCAGGCTTGGCTCGTTTAATATAAAAAATGGACAGTCGCTGCCAAGTTGCAAAGCGTATGCAATTAATTGCCCGGCCGAAAGCCCAAGCTTAAATTTTTCATTGATGGCTTTAAGTACAAAGGCTCCATCGGCTGAGCCACCACCCAGCCCGGCGCCAACAGGAATGGCTTTATGTAAATGGATTTGTATTGTAGGTAAAAGCGGAAAATCATTTTTTAAAAGATGATAGGCTTTAACGCAAATATTATTAGCTGGGCTGCCTGCTATTGATATTCCTGATGAAGTGAAAGTGATTTGCTGTTGCAAATCTTCTGCGGATGTTACCTCATTGCCTTTTGTTTGCCCCTCTTTTACAACAATTATTTCCAGTGCATCTTTTATTGGCAGGGGATAAAAAATAGTTTCGATATTATGATAACCATCTGCACGCTTGCCGGTAATAATTAATCCGATATTTATTTTACAATTAGGGAAAACAACCATAATTAATGGATAATTATTTAATGGATAATTGAAAATGATTGTAACAACAATTTACTGAAATACCCCTCGGCAATATTAAGTATTAGTGATGCCCTATTCCCTTCCCGAAAAATCGGGATGTTCCAAAAGGGGTAATAATAGTTAAATATATAACGCAATTAAAGATCCCCAATGGTACTCAGTACAAGAGGGCGATGCAACGATGTTGCCCATGCCTGCTGCTTTGTTCGGACAACAATGGAACCCATATTGTAAACCCCTGACCAGTTTAGCAAAAGATGCATATTGGTATGCGTTACAAATCCCGAGTTAAGATAAATATTGGTTTGCTGAAGTTGACTTAATTAGTGGAGTGAAAATTATCGCAGATATGTTTTTGGTTAATTCAATTATCCATCATCCATCATCCATTATCCCATTATCCATTATCATGAACTATTTTTTTCTTGCTTTTATTTCATCCCGTATGGAGATAGCTTTTATATAATCTTCCTGCTCCAATACCTCGGCAAGCAGGGTGTTTAATTCATCCAGTGATAATGCTTTCAAATCATCTCTTCCACCAGTTTCAGTAGTAACAGGTGCTAAGTTCTTTTTCTTTTTAGCATCGCCTTCCATTAAAATGCCGGCACTGTCCAGGATATTGTCAAACGTAAAAATGGGGCAGCCAAACCTTACGGCAAGGGCAAGCGCATCAGAAGTACGGGAATCAATTTCTACCGTATCGTTTTCGCTGCTGCATACAAGTTTGCTGTAAAATATACCTTCCTGTAAATCATTGATGATTACTTCATGTAGTTCAACATTGAAGGCCATCATAAAATTCTTCATCAGGTCGTGGGTAAGTGGGCGGCTGGGGTTCATTCTTTCTAAAGCTACAGCAATTGCCTGCGCCTCAAAGCCACCAATTACAATTGGCAAACGGCGTAAACCATTAATTTCACCCAATACAACTGCGTAAGAATGAGTTTGTGTAATACTATGGGATAGAGCCACTATTTCTAATTCAATTTTCTTCATATACTTATTCCTTCTGCTTTATACGGGTGCATGTTATTTAAGCAATCAGCAAATATAAAAACAAAACCTTTCAAATGCTATTGAAAGGTTTTAAAAATAAAATTATGAAGTATATTCCTTTATACCAATCCCTTCATCTTTTTTACTGCTTCTATAATTTTCGGCATTACTTCAAAAGCATCACCTACAATACCATAATCAGCCGCTTTAAAGAATGGTGCCTCCGGATCTTTATTGATTACTACAATTGTTTTGCTGCGGTTAACACCTGCCAAATGTTGAATGGCGCCGGAAATACCAATAGCAAAATATAAATTCGGTGCTATTGCAATGCCGGTTTGCCCTACGTGTTCATGATGTGGCCGCCAGTTTATATCTGCCACGGGGCGGCTACAAGCAGTAGCTGCGCCAAGCAATTTAGCCAGGTCTGTAACAAGCGCCCAGTTTTCGGGGCCCTTCAACCCTCGTCCGCCACTTACAACAATTTCAGCTTCAGTTAAAGGTACTTCGCCTACAATTTTGTCAACTGCTGTTACTGCTACTTTGGCTGGTGCAGGAGTAGTGGCAAATTCAGCTACTTCTGCTACACCTTCACCGGTTGATATGGCATAAGCATTAGGATTAAGCGCAATGATTTTCATGGGTGTATTGATGATAACATGAGCAAAGGCCTTGCCGCTGAATACATTTTTCTTCACGGAAAAACCATCGCTTACAACGGGCAGGGCTATGGCACCGGATACCAGGCCAGCTTTGAGTCTTACGCTTAAACGGGGCGCTATTGCCTTACCACTCAGGTTATTTGAAAATACAATAACAGTGGCACCACTTTCAACTGCAAGATCAGCAAGTACTTTTGCAAAAACCTGGGCATCCAGGTGATCAAGGGCCGGGTTAGTAACAGTATGAACTTTTTTAATGCCATACTTACCCAGCGTAGTTAAATCTTCAGTAATTGAACCAACAATTACAGCTTCTGCAGCTACCCCCATTTGCTCAGCTACTTTAGCGCCATAACATGCCGCTTCAAAAGAAGATTTTCTGATTTGTCCATCTGCCTGGTCTAAAAAAACTAATACTGACATGAGCTTTATTTTTGTTATAAACTTTAAATGATACTTGATCTACCGGGTTTTAATTGATGTTAAAAAACCAATCGGTATTATAAATAAATAATTCGTTGAGTTATTTAAATCATTACATATACTGCGGGAAAAGTTCCACATCGGTATGCGGTACAAGGGAGTGACACAACGATGATCCCATGGAAAACAACTGCTTGTAAAAAATTATTAAAACAACAAAATAAAAAAGAACTAACATTAGTAACACTGATAAGTGCTAAGTTCCCCTTTAGGGGACAGGTGCTAGATCACCCTCGCTTCCTCATGCAATAACCTTACAAGTTCTTCAGCATTCTCCGCTGGTACTAATTTTACGCCAGCCTTGGCCGGTGGTAAATCGAATGACGCAATGGAAGTGTATGCCTCCGTGGCTACAGGCTCCAGTACATTCAACGGTTTACTGCGTGCACCCATAATACCTTTCATGTTGGGAATGCGTTGCTCGGCCATTCCCTTTTGGCAACTCACTACCAGGGGTAGCTGCACTTTGTTGGTTTCTTCACCACCTTCTATTTCACGAACAATGATGGCATTGCTGCCTTCAAGATCGAATTTAATGGCCAGCGAAACATAAGGCAGATCGAGCAGTTCAGCAACCATACCACCAATGGATGAGCCGTTATAGTCGATGGTTTCTTTGCCGGTAAATACCAGGTCGTAGCCACCTTGCTTAGCAACCTCAGCAATCTGGCTGGCAATATAAAAACTGTCGTGGCTATCTGCATTTACCCTGATGGCTTCATCGCCGCCAAGTGCTAGGGCCTTACGGATAATGGGGTCGCTATCAGGCATACCAACTGTAACCAGGTGAATAACGGTACCGGCATTTGCTTCTTTTAATTCGATGGCACGTACCAGTGCATACCACTCATCGTAAGGATTAATGATCCACACCACACCATCCGAAGCGAATTTCGTATTGTTATCTGTGAAGGCTATTTTTGCGGTGGTATCGGGTGTTTTGCTGATGCAAACCAAAATTTTCATACACTATTATTTAGAATCGTAAAAATAAGTTGTTTATGCAACTAAATGCAAATATAAGATTTGTAAAATACAAATAGCTGCAAAACAAAAAATTTTATTGAACCCATGAGCAGGATAGATAAATTACTGGAATACATGAAAACATCGGGCAAGGATAGTTTTCTGCAACATGCGCTGGCACTGGAATATATCAAGATAGGTAATGATGAGGAAGCCCGTAATCTTTTCAACGAAATACTGCTGCGGGAACCCACTTACATCGGCTCTTACTATCATTTGGGCAAATTAATTGAGCGTGCCGGCGACTTTGATAAAGCCATCCGCATTTATAAAAGAGGGATGGAAGAATCAAAAAGGGCAGGAGATAATCATACATACAACGAGTTGCAGGGAGCTTTGGAAGATATTGAAGATTAGTGCTTCATTGGTAAAAAAAATTGTTGTCCCGGCAGCGGGTTTCGTAGCATCATTGTTGCGTCGCACTCTTGTACCGCATACCAATATGGATCATTGGCTTCCAGGTCAAACGCTCTTTTCAATCTATAGATCGCGCTCGCCAAGGCCAGGCCGGGCACGA
>JANMVB010000126.1:0-7460 GCA_031392305.1 Ferruginibacter sp. | reverse complement strand
GCAAATTAAAATTGGTGTATCCGCTCAAAACGTATTTGTTTGGACAGATTACTACGGTTATGATCCTGAAGGAGCAAACTTTGGAAACAGGCCTACCATTGCACCAGTTGACTTGCTTAGTTTTCCTGCTGCACGCAGAATTTATTTCCACCTAAATGTTAACTTCTAAAACTTAACACTAATGAACAAGATAAAAAAATATATCATCCCGGTACTAATGCTGGCAACGGTCATTTCATGTAAAAAAACAGACTTTGAAGTTGAAACTGAACTTGACCCGAATGCTCCACCAACAGCACTTTATTTAAATAATGCCAGCAGAACCCAAATCAGGCAATTGGGTGTTGGCCTTCAGTCAGTACTTCGCACTGCTTTTTTGGATATGGGAAGAGTTTCAGGCACAGTGGGCAGAGAAATCATTTATTCTGCTTCTACTGATAACCGCTATTTTACAGAATTGCTGGGAACCAACGTAGCCCAATATGGAGGAACAGCAGCAGGTGCCAACGATCCGGCGGGTATTTTTAATACCTATTACCTGGCCTACTCTCAAACCCGTAGAAGAGCAGAACAATTTATTATTGCTGCTAACAATACCACTTCAATTACTGCAGAAGAGCAAAAAGCAGTTGAAGGGTTTGCCAGGACTTTTCAGGCTTATGTTACCCTTAATCTTGCCAATATGCAAGGTAAAAATGGAATAAGGGAAAGCTTTAGTGATTTTGTATCACCTGGTGATTTATTAAAGCCCGGTAAATTTGGAACTTACACTACTGCTTTAGCTTTGTGTAAAAAATATGCTGATGATGGGTTAGCTGCATTAAATGCAGGGGGAACCGCATTCCCATTTACAATCAATGGAGGATTTGGAACTTTCAGTACTGTTGCTGAATTTAAAAAATTCAACAGGGCTATTGCTGCCAGAATTGCTATGTACCAGGCAGATTGGGCTGGCATGTCTGCTGCACTTAGTCAATCATTTTTAGATTTAACCGGTAATTTACAGAATGGGCCTAATTTCATTTTTTCTACAGCTCCCAATGATATTACCAATGGGCTCTTTCATGTGGCAAACTCTTCCGGTGCCCCTTTTGTAGTATTTGAACAGGTAATTACAGATGCAGAAGCAGGAGATAAAAGAATTTTTGGGCCAACAGCAAAAGTTGGTTTAAGAACAGCGCCACGTCAAAGCGGACCATTTAATTCTGCTTATGAAGTAAGGATGTTTGCAAATAATATTACACCTGCTTCAATTATCCGCAATGAAGAATTGGTATTGATGTACGCCGAAGCAAATGCACAAACAGGTGCTTTTGTTAATGCAAAAACTGCCATCGATCTTATCCGCACAACTTATGGCTTGCTTCCTTATGCAGGTGCTTTAACTACACCGGCTTTGATTGATGAAATTTTGAAGCAACGCCGTTACTCCCTGTTTTTTGAAGGCCATCGCTGGTTTGATATGCGCAGGTACAACAGGCTTGCACAAATTCAGCCACAAGGCTCTATTAGTGGAAATACATTTGTTGTTTTTGATGCAATGTCGAGGCCGGATGCAGAGGTACAATGGGATATTTTAAATCCATAGCTGTTATTACAAGTATCATCAAAATACTTTAGAAAGTTTTAAACGGCCCCGGGAATTTTCCCGGGGCCGTTTAAGTTTTTTAAAATATTCACAAAGCATTTTGCAAAAAAATACAATGATTTCGTTGTTGGTAAAAGCCCCCTTTTTATAACGCAGGTAAAGATCCACATTGGTATTCGGTACAAGCGAGTGACACAACGATGTTGCCCATTGCTTCGTAGCCGGTGCAACAAAAAAAATAGGGATGCATTGAAGTGGGGAATAAAAAAATTGCGACCAAATAACCTAAATACTTAAGCCGGTAAAAAATCAAATAATGAAGGCACCTTAACTATTATACGCCCACTCCACCAATGTAGCACCCCAGGTAAATCCGCCCCCAAAAGCGGCGAGCACAATTTTATCACCTTTATGTAATTGCTTTTCCCACTCCCACAGGCATAGGGGAATAGTGGCTGCTGTAGTGTTTCCAAAACGTTGAATGTTCAGCATTACCTTGTCGTGTGAAAGGCCCATCCGGTTGGCAGTGGCATCAATAATCCTTTTGTTGGCTTGGTGGGGTACAAGCCATGCAATATCATCGCCGGTTAAATTGTTCCGCTGCAATAAATCAAATGCTGCATCTGCCATCCCTTTTACTGCAGCTTTAAATACCTGCGGCCCCGATTGATATATATAATGTTCTTTTGCAGTTACCGTTTCAATGCTGGCAGGTTTTAATGAGCCGCCGGCTTTCATGTGTAAAAAATCTTTTCCACCCCCATCACTTTTAAGCAGGCTATCCTGTACACCGTGCCCCTCCGTTGAAGGTTCAAGCAAAACTGCCCCTGCACCATCACCAAAAAGGATACAGGTAGTTCGGTCAGTGTAATCTACAATTGCACTCATTTTATCTGCACCCACAATTACTACTTTTTTGTAGCGCCCGCTTTCTACTAAGGCGGCCCCGTTGGTAAGTGCAAACAAAAAACCGGAGCAGGCTGCACTCAAATCGAATCCCCAGGCATTTACTGCACCAATTTTATCACATACAATATTTGCTGTTGCCGGAAAAATCATATCCGGTGTTACAGTGGCGCAAATCATGCAATCAATTTCTTCCGGAGCTATACCTCTTTTTTTACAAAGCTCCAGTACAGCAGGTGCACACATATCGGAGGTAGCCAGGCCTTCGCCTTTTAAAATCCTTCTTTCCTCCACACCGGTACGGGTTTTTATCCATTCATCATTGGTATCAATCATTGTTTCCAGGATGGCATTTGTTAGTTTGTATTCTGGTACATATCCACCTACTGCTGTAATTGCTGCTATAATTTTTTGCATCCCTGGGTTAATTGGTTTTCAAAATTTTTGTAAAGTATGAAATTGCTTTGCTCAATTCAATTATTTCTATCATTCTTTTCTGTGCGGTGAACCGGAAATTTATAAAATCCGTATTTTGGTATATCGTGGTTTACAAAAGCAAAAAAAGGGATTCATTGTTAATTAGTACAAAGAATACGAGATAAAAAAGGAGATAAACTTTTTTTGTCCGGGCTGTGAATCTATGTGGTGCATCCTTGCGTCGCCCTCTTGTACTTAATACCATTGTGGAACTTTAATTACGTTTTAAATTATCCATTTACCTCTTTTGGAAAAGCCTGATTCATTGGAAGGGTGTGGGGATATTTAATCATCCTTTTTATTTTTTTACCCTTTTGGTTTTTTAGTATCGGTTACGCTAAAATTGCCTTTTGTAAACAAAGCATTATCTTATCGTTTCAAAAGTACGTACAACTGGTTATTCATCAAAAAAATCCTTATTTTCGTCACCGATTCACATTCAAATATGTATGCATACTTACAGGGTAAATTTTCCCTAAAAAATCCGGCCCAGGTTTATATTGATGTAAATGGTGTAGGGTACGAGGTGAATATAAGTTTAAATACCTACGTACAAATTCAACACAGCGAGGCAGGTAAATTATATACCTATCTGCAGATAAAAGAAGACGGGCATACGTTATATGGCTTTTTTGACAGGAGTGAAAAGGAAATATTTATACAGCTCATCAGTGTTTCGGGTATAGGTGCAGCAACAGCCAGAATGATGCTGTCTCATTTAAAGCCAGATGAAGTAAGCCATGCCATTCAACATGGAAATGTTAAGTTGCTTGAAAGTATTAAAGGCATCGGAAAAAAAACAGCCGAACGATTGGTACTCGAACTGAGGGACAAAGTAAGTAAAGTAGATGTAAGTATAAATTTGCAGGCCGTGCCGGGCAATAGTATGCAGCAGGATGCGTTAAATGCTTTGGTGGCGTTGGGAATTAACCGGGGGCAGGCCGAGGCGGCAGTTAAAAAATTAAACATAACCGAATCCCACATAAATAACCTGGAGGAATTAATAAAAAAAGCGCTCAAAGCCATTTGATAGGAAATCTACATTAACTGCATACCGGATGTTTCTTAAAAGGAATTTAATACCAAAATTATTTGGCTTTGGGTTAGTGTTTATAGTATTTCTATCAGCTATTTCATTACCACTTATTGCAAAAAATAACGGACCAGATTTACCTTCCTCAGGGAGCAATATTAATGTGCCCGATACTTTGCCATTTCCTATTTACGACCGTAAAGGCGATGTCATCAGCGATAATAAAAAAAGCACCTACGATTTTAAGACCCCCGCTAATATTACAGATTCAGTTGCTTACGATTTCAAAACAAGGTTATACACCGTGTTTGAAAAAATTGGCGATAAATATTACCGCACCCCCACCGTTTACACTTTTGATGAATACTGGCAAATCCGTGGCCGCCAGGCAGAAATAGACTATTTTAAAAAGCGGGCCAATACTATGAATTTGCTTAATCGCAAATTAACCAAGCCACGGCTTTCATTGTACGATAACCTGTTTAACCGTTTATTCGGCAATGGCAAAATTGAAATCAGCCCGCAGGGAAACGTAGATATTACTGCCGGTTACCAGGGGCAGAATACAAAAAACCCAACCCTTCCGGAAAGGGCAAGAAGAAACGGTGGTTTTGATTTTGACATGAATGCCCAGGTGAATGTGAATGCCAATATCGGTGATAAACTAAAGTTCCCTATCAACTATAACACACTTGCAAACTTTGGGCAGGATAATCAATTAAAACTGGACTATAGTGGAGTGGATGATGAAATTATTAAACGCATAGAAGCAGGTTCCGTATCGTTTCCATCACGCAGTACATTTATACCGGGCGCCCAGCAATTGTTTGGATTAAAAACCCAGTTGCAGTTTGGCAAACTAAATGTAACAGCCATACTGGCCAATCAAAAGTCGCAAAGGCAAAGCGTAAATTTACAGGGGGGCGCAGCAGCACAGATAATAGATATTAAGGCAGATGAATACGAAGAGAACAGGCACTTTTTGCTGGGGCAATACTTCAGGGATAATTACAATACGGTATTGGCCAGGCTACCGGCTGTAACTACTCCGGTGCAAATTCTTCGCCTTGATGTATGGGTAACTAACCGCAATGGAAGTACCACCAATACCCGTGATATAGTTGGCCTGATGGACCTGGGCGAAAAAAATCCTTTTCAACAGCCACCAACTATAAATGTGTTGAGCAATTTTGCACCCCCGGCCAACAATACCAATGATCTCTACAGTAAAATAGTCAGTAATGGCGGCAATAGAAACCCTGCATTGATTGTAAGTAATTTACAGGCACTAGGCTTATCACCTGTACAGGATTTTGAAAAAATATTTGCCCGTAAATTAGATTCAACCCAATATATTTTTAACAGGCAGGCTGGTTATATTTCCATCAGCCAACCCCTGCAGCCAGATGAAATATTGGCCGTAGCTTACCAGTATTCGTACAATGGAAAAGTTTACCAGGTGGGAGAATTTTCACAGGACCTTCCTCCGGATAGCGCATCAGCCACACAAAAAGTATTGTTTTTAAAACTATTAAAAGCTACTTCGCAGCGTACTGCTTTACCACTCTGGAACCTGATGATGAAGAATGTGTATTCAGTTGGGTATGGTACGCTCACCCCTACAGATTTTAAATTAAATGTATTATACCAGGAGCCCAGCCTGGGATGGAAAAGGTACGTTCCATTTGGAGACAAAAACCAGGGTACTCCCATTATCTCCCTTGTAAATCTTGACAGGCTTAATAATCAACTTGATCCACAACCCGATGGGGTATTTGATTATGTTGAAGGCTTTACGGTGATTTCTCCCTACAGCCGGATTGTGTTCCCGGTATTGGAACCTTTTGGCAGGGACCTAGCAAAACAGATATATGCAGTGGTGCCAGCTACGGCAAAAGATACCTTGTATTATGCATTGTATGATTCTATCAAGGCAGTAGCGCAGCAATATCCAAATCTTAACAGGTTTGTTTTAAAAGGCTCGGCCCGAACTTCCGGTTCATCCGATATCAGCATTGGTTACAATATCCCAAAGGGAAGTGTAACGGTAACTGCCGGCGGGCAAACTTTAATTGAAGGTGCAGATTATGATATTAATTATGACCTCGGAACTATTAAAGTAACCAACCAGGCAATCCTCAATGCCGGCCTGCCTGTGCAGGTAAATTTTGAGAACAATGCTGCATTTGGGATTCAGCAGAGAAATTATCTTGGCCTGCGGCTCGATTATCTTGCAAAAGATAAACTTAAAGAGCAACTGGCCATTGGTGGCACATTGGTGAGATTGGGAGAGAGGCCATTCTTTACAAAAAATAACCTGGGCGAAGACCCCATTCGTAACACAATGTATGGGCTGGATGTGAATTACCGCAAGGAGATGCCACGCCTAACCAAAATATTGGATAAGCTGCCTTTTTATACAACCACTGCACCATCAACCATTAATGCGTATGCAGAGGGTGCATTTTTAAAGCCGGGCCATGCCCCGCAAATAGGTAAAGGCTCTGCCGGTACCGTTTGGATTGATGATTTTGAGGGCAGTAAATCAGGTATTGATCTGCGTTTTCCTGCCATAAGCTGGGCACTTGCATCTACTCCGCAGGGGGCAACTGATCAAAGCGGAAATATTCTTTTTCCGGAAGCCACTTTAAATAATGATATAGAATACGGGAAGAAAAGGGCAAAACTTGCCTGGTACCAAATTGAACCTGCCCTGCAGGCTTTTAAAGGAGTTAATAATCCGTTGAGTGAGAACAGGGCCGAGTTGAGTGACCCACGGGTCCGACTGGTAAAGCAGAGTGAAATATTTCCACAGCGTACCACTGATTTTGGCCAAAATCAACTGATTACTTTTGACCTTGCCTATTCACCTACAGAAAAAGGCCCATACAATTATGAGGCATCTTCAGCAGCCATTGATGCCAATAACCGCCTGAGAAACCCAAGGGCAAAATGGGGTGGGTTAATGAGAAATATTGACCAGTCTGATTTCGAAACTGCTAATATTGAGTTTATTGAATTTTGGGTGCAGGACCCTTTTATAAAAAAACCTACATCTACCGGTGGAAAATTATACTTCAACCTGGGTAATATTTCCGAAGATGTTTTAAAGGACGGAAGAAGGTTTTATGAAAATGGTTTGCCAACACCTACTGCACCTTCGCAGGTTGACAACTCATCTGTTTGGGGAAAGGTACCTTTAAACCCGATACAGGTAACCAACGCATTTAGCAATGATGCAGGCGACCGTATTTACCAGGATTTGGGTTTTGATGGAAACAATGTAGATTCTGAAAAAGTTAAAAGGGCCCCTTATTTAACACAGTTACAGGGAGTGGTAAACAGTACATCATTTCAGCAGGTAGCCAATGATCCTTCAGCAGATGACTATATTCATTACAGGGATAATTCTTTTACAGCAACGGATGGTATCCTTAAAAGATATAAAAACTTCAA
>JANMVB010000119.1:0-2704 GCA_031392305.1 Ferruginibacter sp. | reverse complement strand
TTCAATCATAAGATTTTTACCGGGGAAGCAAAACCTAATGTCATCAGGTTGTTACCGGCCTTGAATATTTCAAAAGTTGAAGCGGATATTTTCCTGGAGGCTTTAAAAAAAGAATTGCATGCGGTTGAAGTAAGTGCATAAGATTTTATTAAAAGTATGTTGATGTTTTGTGCTCATTATAACGTGGTAAAAGTTCCACATAGGTATGCGGTCCAAGAGTGCGACGCAACGATTTACCATATTGCTTCACAGCCCGGATAATAAAAAATAAATTTAAGTTTTAACTCTTCATCATGAATAACCCCCATCATAAAAATTTGCTCAAAAAATCTTCTGCCGGTGCAAGCGGATTTAATTTTATCTCGGTGGATGATGTGGCAGATATTAATGGCCTTGCAGATAAAGCGCTTGCCTATAAAGCGGACCCTTTTATTGACAGGCACCTTGGTATTGATAAAAGAGTTGGATTACTTTTTTTAAATCCATCGTTGCGTACACGGTTAAGCACACAGGTTGCGGCCGGTAACCTTGGTATGGAAGCGATTGTTTTTAATGTGGATAAAGAAGGATGGGCATTGGAATTTGAAGATGGCGCTATCATGAGTGGCAACACGGTGGAACATGTGAAAGATGCTGCACCAATTTTAGGGAACTACTTTGATATTTTATGCATCCGCACTTTTCCTTCTCTTAAAAACCGGGAGGATGATTATAGCGAACTGGTGATGAATTCTTTTGTGCAGTACGCCGGCGTGCCGATTGTAAGCCTCGAAAGCTCCACCCTGCACCCACTGCAAAGTTTAACGGATATACTCACCATTAAAGAATGTTTGGTTAACTCGCCTTTAGTGGAGGGGCGCAAACCTAAAGTTGTATTAACCTGGGCGCCACATGTAAAGCCTTTGCCACAATGTGTGGCCAATAGTTTTGCGCAATGGATCAATGCCTGGGGCGAAGCTGATTTTGTAATTACTCACCCCGAGGATTATGAATTGAGTGAAGCGTATACCAAAGGTGCTACCATTACCCACAATCAAAATGAAGCATTGAAAAATGCAGATTTTATTTATGTAAAAAACTGGAGCACTTACAATGATTACGGTAAAATTTATAGCAACGATCCTGCATGGATGTTGACAGAAGACAAGCTTAAACTTACAAACAATGCTAAAGTGATGCATTGCTTACCAGTACGTAGAAACGTAGAACTAAGCGATGAAGTACTGGATAGCGCAAACAGCATTGTAACGCAGCAGGCAGCTAACAGGGTTTGGGCAGCGCAGGCGGTATTATCACAAATTATAAAGGCAAAATAATGGAACGTCTGTTTGTTATAAAAATTGGTGGAAATGTTTTAGACAATGACAATTCGTTACAATCTTTTCTCGAAAACCTTTCTTCAATAAAAGCAAAAAAAATATTGATACATGGTGGTGGAAAAATAGCTACCAAAATAGGGCAACAGTTGGGAATTGAACCCAACTATATCAATGGCAGAAGAATTACAGATGCTGCAACAATTGACCTGGTAACCATGGTATATGGAGGGCTGGTAAATAAAAAAATTGTTGCAAAACTTCAGGCATTGAATTGCAATGCAATCGGATTGACCGGTGCAGATGCAAATATCATCCCGGCGATAAAAAGAACGGTAAAAGAAATTGATTATGGTTTTGTAGGGGATATTCAGCCTGCTAATATTGGCGTTAATACCCTGCAGCTTTTATTGTCAAATAATTTCACGCTTGTAATTGCACCACTCACGCATGATGGTAACGGACAAATATTGAATACAAATGCTGATACCATTGCCTCCTCCCTGGCAGTAGCGCTTTCAAAAAATTATGATGTACGATTGGTTTATTGTTTTGAAAAGAAAGGCGTGCTTGAGAATGTAGCTGATGAAAACTCGGCTATCAATTTAATTACAAAAGAAAAATATGCTGAATTAAAAGCAGGCAATAAATTATTTGATGGTATCCTGCCAAAAATCGACAATGCATTTGATGCAATAAATAACGGTGTACAGGAAGTATTGATAGGAGATGCAAATGACCTGTTGCAAAATGTAACAGATAACACAAAAGGAACATTAATAAAATAGCATGAAAGAAAATCTTTACAACAATGCGGTTGAGTTGCTGAAGCAATTAATTGCCACCCCTTCTTTTTCAAAAGAAGAAAATGATACCGCAGAAATTATAACTGCTTTTTTCGAAAAGCATGGTGTTGCATTTTCGAGGGTGGGCAATAATATTTATGCAAAGAATAAATATTACGATATCGCCAAACCATCTATTCTATTAAACTCACATCACGATACGGTGTTGCCTAACAAAGGTTACACCATGGATCCTTTTACGCCCATTGAAAAAGACGGTAAATTATTTGGCCTCGGCAGCAACGATGCCGGTGGATGTTTGGTTTCACTCATTGCAACCTTTCTGCATTATTACGACCGTGCAGATACATTGCACAATGTGGTTTTTGCTGCCAGTGCCGAAGAGGAGATCAGTGGTGTAAATGGCATTGAGCTGGTACTTCCATACCTGGGTAATATTGATTTTGGTATTGTAGGCGAACCAACCAAACTGGAAATGGCCGTAGCAGAACGTGGCCTGATGGTAATTGATTGTACAGCCACGGGCCGTGCCGGCCATGCTGCCCGCAATGAAGGGGAGAATGCATTGTACAAAGCAGTGGA
>JANMVB010000013.1:0-9669 GCA_031392305.1 Ferruginibacter sp. | reverse complement strand
CCTGCACATTACGACATGCGTTTTGTGAAGCCAATTGATGAAGCCTTGTTGCATGAAGTATTTTCCAAATTCAAAAAAATCATCACCATCGAAGACGGAACGGTAGTGGGTGGTTTTGGCAGCGCCATCCTCGAATTTATGAATGAGCATGGTTATAAAGCAGACGTGAAAATAATGGGTATTCCGGATCGGTTGGTAGAGCATGGTACACCTAAGCAATTGTACGAAGAGATCGGCCTTGATGCAAATGCAATAGCCGAAGTATTAAGAGAAATGATGAGTGAACAGGTAACAGTAACAGCAGCTTTTCAATAAATTAAAAGGGTTTTATAAAATATTAAACCGGCAATTTGCCGGTTTTTTTATTACGCAAATCTTCGTTTTAGTAAGTGGTTTAATATTTTTTGTCCGGGCTGCGAAGCAATGAGCATCATCGTTGCATCGCCCTCTTGTACACTATACCTATGTGGAACTTTACCCAAAATATAAAGCCAATAAAAAAAATCTATGATTTGTCACGTTACTTTATGGAAGAAATTTTCAACTGCATCTAATGCAAATGCGAATTATTTTAATGGTAGCTGTTACAGCCCTGATAATTTATGTAGCAAATATTATTGTAATTAAAAAGCGGCAAGGTACCGGCAATTATTCTTTCGCAGCAAATAGTGCGGAAGATATTATCAATAACAAAAAATTATTGCGTTTAAAAAATATTGCGGCATCTACTAAAAATTATGTTCTGCAGCATAATTATAATTCCTCCATTTGTTTTTTTATTGATATGCAACTGCCACCTGGCAGCAAGCGTTTTTTTGTATATGATATTATAAACGATACAGTTTTATTAAAGGGCCTGGTTACACATGGTGGCGGAAAAAATAATAGCGATACAATTGAGTATGCCAATACGCCGGGCAGCAATTGCACATCGCAGGGTAAGTATAAAATTGGCAAACCTTATTATGGAAAATTTGGCCTTGCGTATAAATTATTCGGCCTTGATAAAACAAACAGTAACGCCTTTAAACGTTATGTGGTACTACACTCACATGCCTGTGTGCCCGATAGGGAAGTTGCGCCAGCTACCATTTGTTGCAGCCAGGGATGCCCTACGGTATCGCCAGCATTTTTAAACCAGTTAAAGCCATACCTCGATAGGCCGGGCAAACCTATACTGTTGAATATTTTAAACTAAACCAATTAATTCATCGGAACTTCTACCGCCAGCAATGCTGCATCCTCTGTTGCTTTTATATTAAATGTATCTGCAGATGAAATGCCCAATGCATCTCTTTTGCCTAATAAATTTTCTTCTACATTAACAGAGCCTTCAATCACTACCAAAAAAACACCATTGCCTTTAAAGGCATTTGTATAAGTCAAAGATTTTCCTGCTTCAAGTTTTGTTAACGAAAAGCGGGCATCCTGGTTAATCCATAAAGCGCCATCTTCTTCTTTAGGCGAAACTACTACCTGCCATTTATTTAGCCTGTCAGCAATATCAAAATTTCGCTGGTCGTACCTGGGTTTAATATTTATTTCTTTAGGGAATACCCATAGTTGAAAAAGTGTTACAGGGTCTGTAACGGAAGCATTTGCTTCCGAATGCTCCACACCTGTACCTGCACTCATGATTTGTACGTCACCTGCTTTAATAATTCCTTCTCCACCTGTGCTGTCTTTATGATGCAATGCACCGGTAAAGGGGATGGTTATTATTTCCATATTGTCATGTGGATGTGTATTGAACTTTCCACCGCCTGCAATAAAATCATCGTTTAGTACCCTTAATAATCCAAAGTGAACTTTTTCGGGATGGTGGTATTGACTGAAACTGAAATAATAATTTGGCTTCAGCCAGCCGTAATCAGCAGTGCCACGGTCACTGGCTTTAAATAATATTGTTTTCATGATCTGTATTTTTTGAGAAAAGCAAAGTTAAACATTCAGTTAATTGCCTGCGGAAATGGAAATCATAACTTGTAAAAGGTAGTCGAAATATTGATGTAATTAAAGTATTAAATGATGCGATATACTGTAGGTAAAGTTCCCCATAGGTATATCGTACAAGTGAGTGACACAACGATGATGACCAATGCTTCCTGGATGGTGCAACAAAAAATATAGCAGTATAAAAAGTGGAAATTTAAAAACTCGTCATTTCATTATAGTCAAGCTGGGTATCAGTTTCTTCTTCCCTGTTTTCGTTGTATTCTATGATGAAATTATTTCGGCCTTCGCCGGTGATGATGGCCAGGTATTTTTGTTGTACCAACTCCAGCAGGCTTAAAAAAAGAAAGATAGCATGAATGCGGTTTTCGCAGATGTCAAATATTTTTTCGAACGATACATTTTTTTCTTTGCGGCAGGTATCCAGCATATGCTCCCTGCTGCCTTCCATGGTGTAATTGTATTGCACCACGGTATGTACGGGTTTGTTGTTTCTTTCATGAAGCCTTTGTGCAACCCGTTCAAATGCTTTCATTAATTTAAAAAGGGTTACTGCCTGTATCTCGGTGCCCTCTCCGGCTTCTTCGCCAATCTGTGATAATTCTTTTTGCAGGTTGCCTCTTTTAATCATCAGCATCCTTACCTCCTCCATTTGCGCCATCTTTAGAGAAACCTCTTTAAATTTTTTATACTCCAGTATTTTGTTGATAAGTTCTTGCCGTGGATCTATCTCGTTGCCCTGTTCATCAATTTCTTTCCGGGGTATCAGCATCTTTGCTTTAATGCGCATGAGGGTGCTGATAAATAAAATGAACTCACTGCTCAGCTCTATATTTAATTTTTCTGTTTGATGTATGTATGCAAGAAAATCGTTGGTAATTTTTGTAATGGGAATGTTGTAAATATCCAACTCGTCACGCTCAATAAAAAACAGCAACAGGTCAAATGGTCCTTCAAACTGATCAAGCTTAATCTGGTAAGTAGCAGTATTCAATTCAATTAAAATTTAGTGATAAAAAAAGCCCCGGCTTAGCCGGGGCAAAAGTATCAAAACTTGTTTTAGAATTACAATTTATATGCGAAACCAACACCCGGTGTGGATAACACCTGCAAACCCACACTGTTAGCAAAAAAAATAATCTGATATGGCCTTTATTTGATGGGTATAAGAAGCGGTTGAATTAATTCTTTTCCACCTGCCTATAGGCTTTATCTCTTTTTTATCGCTGAGAAAATGAGTTAAAAGAGTTTTCGCAGAGATTAAAATTATTCTCTGTTTAACCTCCATTTTCTCTTGTTCCCTGCGGTTAAATAATTAACTCAAACAACTTCTAAATCTAAATTGAAGCTTTAGGATTAATTTAAAGTGCGTTACTTATTTCTTTAAAGCATCCCTTATTTCCATCAGCAATACATCTGTTGAAGATGGGCCTGCCGGTGCTACTTCTTCAGCTTTCTTCAATTTGTTGATGGCTTTAATTATCAGGAACATTACAATGGCTACAATGATGAAATCAATAGCCGCAGTTACAAATGCCCCCCATTTTATGGCAACTTCCGGTATGCCTGCGGTTACAACAGTGCCGGCAGCATCCTTTACTTCTCCTACACCTTCTTTTAACACCCATACGTTTTTACTTAAGTCTTTTCCGCTAATCATGCCTACCAGTGGTGCTACCATACCCTCGGTAAAAGATGTAATTACTTTTCCAAAAGCGCCGCCCATAACAAAAGCTACAGCAATATCCACAAGGTTACCCTTCATTGCAAAATCCTTAAATTCTTTGATGAATCCCATGATGTTTAAATTTTAAAGTTTAGAATAGTTTGGTTGAATAAAAAAAATAAGGTCGTAAAAGTATTGTTATTTCATCGTGTAATTCAAACTATTAGGCTAAAGTCGCAATATTAGTAAAATTACTACAAGGCTAAGATTGCTCTTTCATCATTAAAAGGCAACTTTGCGCCGTGAACAAAAATGCAATTAACTGGCTTATCTTTTTTAGCCTTTCTATTATTTGGGGCAGTAGTTTTATACTCATTAAAATTGGCTTGGATAATCATTTGACTGCCTACCAGGTAGCCTCCATCCGCATTGTTGCTGCCGGTATTTTATTGCTGCCGGTGGCAGTAAAAACAATCAGACAAATCCCTTTAAATAAAATCTTTATTATTTTTATGTCGGGGGCACTGGGTAGTTTATTTCCTTCATTTTTATTTTGTATTGCCGAAGAAGGAATAGACAGTTCATTGGCTGGTACCTTAAATTGTCTTACGCCTGCTTTTGTAATGCTCACCGGATCATTGTTCTTTAAAACGACCACTACACCTTTAAAAATTATTGGTATCCTTATAGCGTTGGCAGGCAGTGTACTGTTGTTGATAAGTAATGGGAATTCTCACCAGCATAGCCAGCTTTTCGGTGTTTCGCTGGTAGTGCTCGCCACAATTTTGTATGCTGTAAATATTAATATGGTGGGCAAATACCTGGTTAATATTCCTTCACTACATATTGCTGCGGCGGGGTTGGTTTTAAATGCTATACCTGCGTTACTGGTATTGATTTTTACCGGTTATGTTAGTTTGCCTTTGGGCAATCATCAACTGCTACTGGCAACAGGCGCTGCTATTTTGCTGGGTGTGTTGGGTACAGCAGTTGCCACCATTATTTTTTATATGTTGGTAAAAAGGGCAGGTGGCATATTCACCAGTATGGTAACATACGCAATTCCCTTTGTAGCCATAGCATGGGGCATTTATTATGGCGAATCTTTTGGATGGGTACAGGCAGGCTGCTTGCTTATTATTTTATTCGGAATATATATCGTAAACAAAAAAAGCTAATTGCTATTATTGGTTTTTTCCGGGCTAAGAAGCAATGGGGATCATTGTTGTGTCACTCACTTGTGCCGCATACATATGAGGAGCTTTACCAACATGATATGATAAAACAAAATACTCTACAAATAACTTTCAAGTGTAGCAAATCAACTTTTTCAAATCGGCACCTTAATAAAAAATCAAGCAGCCTTTCCTAAGAAAAATTACTCAGCAACTAACAACCATAAAAAAACCTTCTCAATATTTCTACTAAGAAGGTTTTTAAGTGTAACTATTTAAAACTACTATTTAGTTTTCTTTACTTTTTTTGCTGCTTTTACCGGAGTTGCAACCGTGGCTGATTTTACTTCAGGCTTCAACTTGTCAAATTCTTCAGCAGATACTACATCACCCGTTAAAGTAATGCTTTTCATTTCATCAATTCCTGCAAATTTTACAGTTAAGTGCTTATCAAAATGACCAGGGTTTGCTGCGTTATACGTAGCATTGATGATACCAGTTTTTCCGGCAGCTATTGGCTCTTTTGTATAATCCGAAATGGTACAGCCGCAAGTAGGATTTGCCTGTTCGATTATTAATGCCTGGTTGCTGATGTTGGTTACAACAAATATTCCTTTAGTTGGAACGCCTTGTTTTATTTTACCAAGGTTAATTGTTTCTGAAGTAAACTTTGCAATATCGTCTACTTTTTTTTGTGCAAATAGTGTTGCGCTCAGGGCGAAAACTGCAGCAGATAGTAAGATCTTTTTCATTGATTTATTTTTTTGTTTTAGTAATTAGTCGTTTAAAGCGCCAAGTGCTTTATTTTCAGGTGCAGACGTTGCAGGTGTTTTCCAAACTTCACCCTTAATTACAATCATCTTTGTTTGGATGCCGTTATAAGTTACTGTTATCTGTTTGGTAAAAGGGCCTTCACTTGCCGCATTATATCCTACCCTGATGTTGGTTTTTTCACCGGGTGCCTGTACTTTATCTTTATCCCATTCAGGGGTTGTGCAACCACAACTGGCCTGTATGTTTTGAATACGCAGGGTATCTTTACTATTGTTTACCACTTCAAACACATGGGTAACAGGTTTTCCCTGTGGAATTTTTCCAAAATCAAATTCTGTTTCTTTCAGTCCAAGTGCATCTTCAGCCGGGATGGATGCTTTTGTTTCTTTTGCAGGGGTATTTGTATTAACAGCAACCAATCCGGTTTGTGCATTTGCACCGGCTGTCATTAAACTTATTGATAAAATTGCAAATATTTTTTTCATATTGTTGATAGATTTTCAATAATCAGTCCAAAGATACAAAAACGAATAAAACCGCCACAAATTGTTATTTGGTTATCAATTTTTTAACAATCATCACAAGTATTAATTTACATTTGTTATATGGATACAGTAAATACCAATGATACTGCATTGCAGGAAAAACTAAGTTTCGATCACTTTCGCAATGAAGTATTAAAAGACTACCGGATTGCCTGCGAAAGCCGTGAAACCAGTTTGATGGGGCGCAAGGAAGTTTTAACGGGCAAGGCTAAATTTGGCATTTTTGGTGATGGCAAAGAGGTGGCCCAGGTGGCAGCAGCCAAGTTTTTTAAACCCGGCGATTTTAGGGCAGGATATTATCGTGACCAAACTTTTATGTTTGCAGCCGGGCTTGCAACTGTTGAACAATATTTTGCACAATTATTTTCTGATCCTGACATAAATAACGATCCTTTTAGCGCCGGAAGGCAAATGAATGCTCATTTTGCTACTAAAAATGTGGATGAGAACGGGGACTGGGTTAACCTTGCCCAACAAAAAAACAGCAGCAGTGATATGGCCCCCACCGCCGGGCAAATGCCCCGGGCTGTGGGGCTGGCACTTGCCTCCAAACTTTTCAGGAATTCACCGGTTTTTAACAAGCACAAAAATTTAAGCGACAATGGAAATGAAGTTTGCTTTTGTACCATTGGCGATGCATCTACGTCAGAGGGGCATTTTTGGGAAGCTGTAAATGCAGCAGGTGTTATGCAAATACCCATGGCAATTTTTGTATGGGATGATGGATATGGTATTTCTGTTCCCAAGCAATTCCAGACAACCAAGGGGTCTATCTCTACAGCTTTAAGGGGCATGCAAAAAACTGATGACAGTAATGGCCTTGATATATATAAATTAAAGGGTTGGGATTATGCCGGAATGTGCGAAGTGTTTGAACCAGCCATTCAAAGGATTCGGGATACCCATACGCCTGCCATTTTTCATATTGAAGAAATAACCCAACCGCAGGGTCATTCCACTTCTGGTAGTCATGAGCGCTATAAAAAACCTGAACGGCTTGCCTGGGAAAAAGAATGGGATTGCATCAGGCAAATGAAAGAATGGATACTCGGTAACGCATTGGCCGAAGAGGATGATTTGAATGAAATTGAAATTAACGCCAAGTTATTTATCAAGAGTAGTAAATTAAACGCATGGGATAAATATATTCTGCCGGTAAAAAACCAGGCACAAATTGCGGGCAAACTCATGAACAGCCTGGCTGAAAAATGCCCTGCTGAAATATCCGGCACCATCAATAATATATCTGCAGAAATAATTTCTAACAAAGAGCCGATGCGAAGAGAGGTTATGAAGGCAATTGCTACTGTGTTAGATTTTGCAGGAAGTAACAAATCGGCCGGGGAACTTCAAAAATATTATGATGAATTAAGAAAAGAAAACGCCGCATTATACAACTCATTTTTATACAATGAAGGGCCAAAGTCTGCATTGAAAATTCCTGAAATTAAACCAAGGTATAATGCGGATGCAAGGGTAATAAATGGCTACGAAATACTCAACAGGTATTTTGATGAACTATTTGAAACCAATGATAAAGTAACTGCTTTTGGCGAAGATGTTGGCTTTATCGGTGATGTAAACCAGGGTTTTAGTGGGTTGCAAACTAAATACGGCGACCATCGCATTTTCGATACTGGCATTCGTGAACTAACCATAATGGGCCAGGGTATTGGCCTGGCTTTAAGGGGCCTAAGGCCGATAGCGGAGATCCAATACCTGGATTATCTGTTATACGGACTTCAACCATTGAGTGATGATGCGGCTACTACCCATTTTCGTACAGCAGGCGGACAGAGTTGCCCGTTAATTGTTCGCACGAGGGGGCACCGGCTCGAAGGCATTTGGCACAGTGGTTCTCCCATGGGGATGATCATCAATTCCCTGCGGGGAATGTATATTTGTGTACCCCGAAATATGGTACAGGCTGCAGGCATGTACAACACTTTGCTGCAATCAAACGATCCGGCCCTGATGATTGAATGCCTTAACGGATACCGGCTTAAAGAAAAATTACCCGCCAATTTATTAGAATTTAAAATTCCTTTAGGCATCCCTGAAGTAATAAAAATCGGAACGGATATCACACTGGTATCTTATGGGTCTATGCTAAGAATTGTAATGGAGGCAGCGGATTATCTTGCGAAAATGAACATCAGTTGTGAAGTAATAGATGTACAGACTTTATTGCCATTTGATATCAATCACCATATCGTTGCTTCTCTTAAAAAAACCAACCGGATAATTTTTGTGGATGAGGATGTGCCGGGTGGTGCAGCAGCTTTTATGTTTAATAAAGTAATGGAAGAACAAAGCGGATACAAGTACCTGGATGTAGCCCCACGGACTATTACCGGCCAGGCCCACCGGCCTTCTTATGCCAGCGACGGTGATTATTTCAGTAAGCCCAATACCGAGGATGTGGTGAGGGTTGTAAAGGAGATGATGGCAGAGTAAACCAGGTGAATGGTGAATGGGCAATAGGTAAAAAGTTTCAACTTCACTATTAATAATTGAAGATATAGGTTTAGTTGCTTAGGAAATATTTTGGGAACAGACATTGGTATTTCAATTAAGCATCGTTGTGTCACTCACTTGTACTTTTGAAGCAATGGGCATCAGTAATAGCAAGCACTTCATGGATCGTCAATTGAATTAAAAACCCGCAGGTATTCAAATACATCACACATTTAAAAAATGCTTGTATTCAATTCGTGAAATTCGTGCCTTAAAAATTCGTGTAATGTAAAATCAAAAACTCCAAATCATCATGAAATTTACAATATACCAGGTAGATGCATTTACCAATAAATTATTTGGTGGAAACCCGGCTGCAGTAATTCCGTTAAACGAATGGCTGGATGCAGCACTGATGCAAAACATTGCAGCAGAAAATAACCTGGCCGAAACGGTGTTTTTTGTACCAAAAGAAAACGGTTACCATATCCGGTGGTTTACACCAGAGCTTGAAATTGATTTGTGCGGCCATGCTACTTTGGCGAGTGCATTTGTGCTGTATGAATATCTTGGGTATGCAAAACCACAGCTTGTTTTTTATTCAAAAAGCGGCGAATTGATTGTAAGCAGGGAAGGTAATAAACTGCAATTAAATTTTCCTGCACGTATGCCCGTTAGGATAAGTGATTATCCTGAAGTACTGATAAAAGGTTTGGGTATAGAAGAACCATTGGGTGTGTACAAGAGCCGTGATTTTGTGGTTGAAGTGGCAACAGAAAAAGAAGTGTTGAAGTTGAACCCGGATATGTCCTTGTTGAACCAGATAGATGTAATTGGTATCATTGTTACTGCACCGGGCAGTGACTGCGATTTTGTGTCAAGGTTTTTTGCACCTAACTGCGGTATCCCCGAAGATCCTGTTACAGGCTCCGCACATTCAACATTAATTCCGTTTTGGGCTGAAAAGCTGGGTAAAGAAAAGTTACATGCAAAGCAATTATCAAAAAGGGGTGGGGAGCTTTGGTGTGAAAATATTGGCGACAGGGTTACAATGAGTGGCAATTGTGTTTTCTATATGAAAGGGGAAATTGATGTATGA
>JANMVB010000011.1:0-1886 GCA_031392305.1 Ferruginibacter sp. | reverse complement strand
ATGAATACAATTTAAAAAGCGTTGGCGTAAACAGCAGCGGCGCTACTTCCGATTCATCGCTTATGAAGGAAATGGTGGTTAAGATGATGGGGTAGGAGGGTTGTGATTTTATTTTTTGTCCTCACATTTTTTCCCTGATCAGCATCGTTGTGTCACTCCCTTGTACGTCATACCTATGTGGATATTTTCTCACGTTATTTGGTTAACAATTTTTGTGTATTCAAATTGAAGATTTTAACCCACTCCGTTTTATTATATTTCGCAAGGGATAAATTTGTGACTTTTTATTTCAGAAAATAAGTCCTGATTTATCCACTTAATTCTAAAAGTCTTATAATCAAATTGAAGGCACCCTTTTAACCTTAGTAGAAAAATTGTTGATTTAATACCTTAACCTTATTACCTTATTTTAACCTCATTGCATTCTATTAACTAATTAGGAATAATGTAATAAGGTTGAATTACTACTGTAGTTTCTTTCTACTAAGGTTTGAAGAAGATTGCCATTTTAATGGATATTATTTGGGTAAAGTTCCACATAGGTATAACGTACAAGGGAGTGACACAACGATGTTAAATTGAAAAACTAATGTTCGTGAAACAAATGTTTTAAACCTAATTAGCCTAAGACCCTTTCTTTTGGAGAATGGTTGGGGTTAGTTCCGCAAGCACTTTAACTGCTTCCTTTTTATCTTTGGCGAGTTGCTTTTTCAATTCTTCCAATCCTGCAAATTTTACTTCGCTGCGCAGGTGTTTTTTTAGGGTAACCGTAAGTGTGGCACCATAAATATCTTTATTGAAATTGAAAATATTAACTTCTATTGCCCGCTTTGTTCCATCAACAGTTGGCCGTACACCAATGTTCATCATGCCGTGATAAATTTTAACAGCAAATTCCTGGTGGCCGGGTGTTGATTCGCTCAGTAATACCTCCACCGCATACACGCCGTTGCCGGGTACCAGTTTATTTTCATCTTCTACCTGCAGGTTTGCCGTGGGGTAACCAATGGTGCGGCCCATTTTATTTCCTTCTACTACGGTTCCGCTAAAAAAATAATCGTAGCCCAAAAAATAACTGGCAGCTACAATGTCCCCCTGTAGCAGGGCTTGCCTTATGCGGGTGCTGCTGATGGTTACATCCTGCAACATAAAGCCGGGTATTTCTTTTACGAGGTAACCATACTCTTCTGCCTTATCTTCCAGCAACTGAAAATCGCCGCTGCGGCCTTTGCCAAAACGGTGATCATGCCCAATGATGATGGTATGCGGATGAAAAGTATTTACCAAAAATTCAAGGATATATTGTTCGGCCGTTTGGCTGGCGAATGCTTCTGTAAAAGGAACGATCACGAGGTGGTCAATGCCTAGTTGTGATAAGATAGAAATTTTTTCTTCCAACGTATTGATTAAACTAACTGGTTTGGAAGCGGCATTAGAAAGTTCGCCGCCGGCCACATGCTGGTTTGTATTTAAAATGACCTGCCTGGGGTGGGGGTGAAAAGTAATGATTACTGTTTCGCCGCCTACATTTTGTGCCGTAGTTTTCATTAACTCAATAATCTGCAGATGGCCTTTGTGGATACCATCGAAGGTGCCGATGGTAATATGGGCTTTATTAAACTGTGGTAAATGAAGTATATCGTGGTGAACATTCATAATAATTGGTGCAAAACTAATTGATAAATTGTTAATGGATTATTGATAATTGAAATATAGTTTTGCAACTCAAATTATAACATGAGCCTTTACAGTAAAAGAGGGGTATCCGCACAAAAAGAAGAAGTGCATGCAGCCACAAAACACCTTGACCAGGGATTGTTCCCCAATGCATTTTGTAAAATTTATCCCGATTATTTTGGTAGAGATGAAAACTATGTAAGTGTGAT
>JANMVB010000008.1:0-1847 GCA_031392305.1 Ferruginibacter sp. | reverse complement strand
GTTTGTACTACATCAGTTTTGGATACAATGTTTATTAAGATTAAAAGGGTACCCCAAATTTTAAAAATAAAACTTACTATAATGATAAAAATAAACGATACACTTAAGGCTTGCAGCATCCTGGTTTTCTGTGGTTTTTTCTTGCTAACATCCTGCAACAAAGAGTTGGAACAACTTCCTCCTATAGCCAGGCCGGCATATCCTACGGGTAATGGTGTTGCTGCTACACTTGCTGCAAATCCCAATTTCAGTTTTTACAGCGCATTAATTACAAGGGCTGGTTTAACAGCCACATTAAATGACCTGACAAAAAGTTTTACTTTGTTTGCCCCGGATAATGCAGGCATGAGACTTTTTGTAACAGCCGCTTCTGGTGGTGCAGTTCCGCCAGGCTCCCCAGATGCAGTTTTTCTGGGTTTTATTTCAGGTTCTTTACCGGTTGCAAGCGCTGCCGGAATAGTAAGTTATAATACCGTAGGGCAAAAGTTTCCATCTTCTTCTTTCCCCACTACATTTCCAAATTATCCCTTACCAAGCCTGATCATTCTTGATCCCAATCAGCCGTTTGTAAGAATGCCGATTTTTCCAGCAAAAGGAACACCCTATTCTTATGTAAATAATCTGCCACTTTTAGGCGTTGATATGGCTGCGGCCAATGGTGTAATACATCAAACATTTTCAGTTGTTGCACCGCCTACAACCGTGCTTGCAGGATTAATTTATCCTGATCCCAATCTTACGTATTTCACCGCAGCAATTGCCCGTGCCGATAGCGGGCAAACCGGATTAAATAAATTTGATTCATTATTAAAATATGGCGTTACAAATATGACAGTGCTTGCCCCTAACAATGCAGCATTTCAAACTTTAATTTACGGTACGGCTTATGGATTTGCTGCAGCCCAGGGAGCACCACCTGCTGTGGCAGATGCACAGGCAACGGGGGCCGTAGCATTGGGCCCATCTATATTTAGTAATCCTGCCTTTTATGGCATATTGCCTGCATCTTCCGTTAGGGGAATAATGGCTTATCATTTAGTTGCATCAAATACTTCCGGTACTTATAAACCAGATATCAGGGCTTTCTCTGTAAATTTCCCTTCTGCCCCTGGCTTTTTCGTAAAAACTTTGGTAAATGCCGGATTTGCTCCTCACCCCGGGATAATGGCCCAGGCTACTTTTACCGGGCCTGCTGTTACGTCACTGATGTTTACTGGCTTAGGTACTTTTCCGCCGGGTGGTACCCCGTTTAGCGGTGCAGCCGCAACAGCGCTTACTATGGATAAGCATGCTGTAAATGGAGTACTTCATATAATTGACAAAGTTTTGTTGCCACAATAAGTGTCCGTAAATATTATAATTTTTAAAAAGAGCTATGGATTTACATCCACTAATTTAAATACCAATAAAAATACCCAGCCCTGGCGTGCAGGTGCAAATGAAAACACTATCATAACATTTGAGCATGATGTAAAAGTAGAAGGAAAAGATCTTAAAGCAGGTACTTATGGTTTGCACATGGCTCTATATGCCGATAAGGCTACTTTGATCGTTTCTAACCAGGCAGATTCATGGGGAAGTTTTTTCTACGATGAAAAATATGATGCATTGCGTGTAGATGTAAAACCTGTTGCATTAGATAAAAGTGTTGAATGGTTGAAGTACGAATTTATTGAGCACCGGGAAAAATATTGTGTGATCGCATTGCAATGGGAAAAATTATCCATTCCATTTAAAGTAGATGTGGATGTTGACAATATAGTATTAGCAAGAATGAGAGACCAGGTGACAGGTCAAAGAGGTTTCAATGCATTTAATTTACAGGCAGCTGCAGGTTATTTCATAAA
>JANMVB010000634.1:0-2369 GCA_031392305.1 Ferruginibacter sp. | reverse complement strand
ATCAGGTCGGGCATTTTACTAAACAGTGGTTGGCCGCCACCGGAACAAACTGTTGTGTTTGTGCCATCCTGCGATGCACCGGTTTCACCCGGTTCGCTGGACCAGTTGCAGGCAACAAATAAATTAGGGTTGGTAAAAATATCAACCGGGTTCGTACTCGTAACATCAAACAACTGCCAACTGTAATTAGCAGTTGCTTCATCAGGAACAATGGTAAAGCCAAGGGTGCCGCCGGTATAGCAGTTAAACCGGTAAAAATCAGGATTCGTATTTTGATAAAGAACACCATCGGAACAGGGTACAGGAATGGTGCTTTGCCCGCAAAAAGTGGGAGTACTCATAGTAAAGGTTTCGCCACTGCAAACGTAAGCGGCCGTTACCGGTGTTTGCCCCGGAAACGTACATGGCTGGGCTTGTGTCTGTGTAACAAGCAACAATAAAAAGCAGTAGCAAAAAATTCTTATACCCATGATTAACAGGTGACCCTCGTAAAACGCAGAAAAGAATACAAACGATGCCTCCCCTGCGGTAGTGTAATTTACTAAACTATTCCCAACCGGGTTTTAAACGACCTAATAGTTTGTGTACATTCGTTTTACAACAAATAGAAAATGAAAAAAGCAATTGTAACCGGCGCATCCGGCAACCTGGGGCAGGCCGTAATAAAAAAATTACTGGCAAAGGATTATTATGTTACCGGTACCATTATTCCCAATGACGAGGTGGCTATTGATATACGGGGGAAAAATTTTGAAACAGCCGTGGTGGACCTGATGCAGGAAGAACTGGCCGGGCAGTTTGTAGATATGATGGTGGCCAAGCATGGCACTGTGGATGTGGCAATTCTTACCGTTGGTGGGTTTGCCATGGGGAATATTATCAGCACCAGCACAGCCGATATTGCTCAACAATACAAACTGAATTTTGAAACAGCCTATAATGTGGCGAGACCTGTTTTTGCACAAATGATGAAGCAGGGACATGGCCGTATTTTTTTAATTGGTTCCAGGCCGGGATCTGACATGAAGAACAGTAAAGGCATGGTGGCATATGGATTGGGCAAGTCATTGATCTTTCGGTTGGCCGAATTGATGAATGAGGAAGCTAAAGGGAGCAACGTAGTAACCAGTGTGGTTGTTCCTTCTACGATTGACACTCCACAAAACAGGGCAGCCATGCCAAAAGCTGATTTCAGCAAATGGGTAACACCTGAAGCCATTGCGGATGTAATTTATTTTCATTGCAGCGATAAAGGGGCAGTTCTGCGGGAGCCGGTGATAAAAGTGTACGGAGGTTCGTAGATGATATTTTACTGACAGTTTGATTACCATGCAATAGCATCTTTGGCAAGGCTTTTGCAAAACAGGGATAAATCAAACTGTATATACATGAAAACTAAGATTATTGCTCTTTTCGTTTTATTATCGGGCAGCATGGCTGCCAATTCCCAAATACTAAAAGGGGGAGTAAATTTTGCGAATGTTACCACTACTAATGATGGATCTATTGATGATGCCAAAATGGTGAACAGTTTCCAGGTGGGGCTTTTAATGAATGTAAAAATTTTACCGTTTATTTCTTTTCAGCCCGGTATATTATTTACGGGGAAAGGTTCTAAAACCCAATCGGGTGAAACTACGGATGCTACCTTTTACAGGGCTACCAGCAATCCTTATTACATAGAGATACCTGCCAATTTTGTTTTTAAAACACCAGGCCCTATCAAATTTTTTGTAGGTGCAGGTCCCTACATTGCCATGGGTGTGTCAGGAAAAAACAAAGTGAATGGAAAATTTTTGGGTGCCTCCTTCAGCAGCGAAAATGATATTGAATTTTCTAATGACGATCCTTCCACTTTTGATTATGAGGAAGGTGCCGGGTATGGCATCATCAAAAAATTTGATTACGGATTGAATGGGCTTGCCGGTATCGAGTTTAAAAAATTAGTATTGTCAGCAGGCTATGGTTATGGATTAGCCAAACTGCAAAGTGGCAGCAACAGCAGTGCAGATGATAAAAATAAACACCGGGTAGTGAGTTTAACGGTGGGAATTAAATTATAAGTAAAGACGGTGATTAGGACAGCAGGTAACATGAAAGATTTTCCGTACCAAGAAGATCTGTGTTGCCTGTTTGTTTTTTTAGCCTCACCCCAACCCTCTCCATTGCATGGAGAGGGAGGAATACAAGAACCCGAAAGAAAAGAAATTGTTGATAGCCGGAAAGAATCTCTGCGGAGAAAGTCCCCCTCTCCGCAGAGCGGAGAGGGTCGGGGTGAGGTGGCACTAGCTCACAACGCCTCTTCAATCTTCTTCATCACCATTTCTACGTTATACTCCAACTCTTCATTTTTTATACGGATGATGGTT
>JANMVB010000630.1:0-2175 GCA_031392305.1 Ferruginibacter sp. | reverse complement strand
GTTGCACACTTTGTTCCATGCGCCATTGCTCAATTTTAGCATGGTTACCACTCATTAAAATTGCAGGCACTTTCCATTCCCTGAAAGTTTCGGGCCGGGTATAAACAGGCGGTGCCAGCAAATTATCCTGGAACGAATCAGTTAGTGCAGACGTTTCATCATTCAACACGCCGGGTATCAACCTGCCGATAGCATCCACCAATACAGCCGCAGCAAGTTCACCACCGCTCAATACATAATCACCAATAGAAATTTCCCTGGTAACAAAATGATCCCTCACCCGCTGGTCAATTCCTTTGTAATGGCCGCAAATCAGTAACAGGTTTTTTTTCAGCGAAAGCTGGTTAGCCATTCCCTGGTCAAAGGTTTCCCCATCAGGCGTTAAAAAAATCACTTCATCATAATTCGTTTCTTTTTGTAAACTTTCAATCGCATTTACCAACGGCTCTATCATCATCACCATGCCTGCACCGCCGCCAAACTGGTAATCATCTACCTGCGCCCTGGCGTATGTGGTATGCTCCCGCAGGTTAATTACATTCACTTCAAGCAAACCTTTATCCCTGGCCCTTTTCATAATAGAATGAGCAAACGGGCTTTGCAATAAATCCGGAACAACAGATATAATATCAATTTTCATTTCATTGCCAATGATGGCATAATTTATTGTAAGAAAAATTTTTGTACAAACATTTTATCACTGCTCAACATCGTTGTGTCACTCCCTTGTACCGCATACCTATGTGAATCTTTACCCACAATATTTGTTGAATGCAACAGATCATTTCCTATTCAATATTTTATTGAATTAAACAGCTTTTTTTCACCCAATGGGTTCCGCATTAAGAAGCAGTTTGAGCTAATTTCTTCTAATTGGTTATATGGTCTAAAATGTTGCCAATTGGTATTCAGTACAAGAGGGCGATGCAACGATGACCCACATTGATTTGCAGCCGGGACAAAAAACTCTATTATACTACCCGGTCTTCATGAAACACTTCGGCTGGTAAACAAATAATTTACTCAACCTGCTCTTAAGAATCCGGCGTCATAAATTCATCCAGGTCACGCTGATCTTTTTTTGTTGGCCTGCCTACCTTGCTTAATCTTTTACCCGTATGAAAAACCGCTGCCTGAAATTTTATACGATCCAGTTCTTCAGGTGGCGTAATATCTGTGTAATAGTTGATGGCTTCACTATACTGTACCCGGTGGTCCAGCAAGCCGGTTACTTTAATTACCCACCGCTTTGCCTCCGTTTTTACTTCGTACTCATCACCCACATTCACGGTTCTTGCAGCCTTTACATTTTCTCCTTTAAATTTCACTTTGCTTTTATCACATGCATCGCCTGCCTGGCTCCGGGTTTTAAATAACCGGATGGACCATAAATATTTATCCAGGCGAAGTTTTTCTTTTTCCATTGTGTAAAATTACCAGCTTTTATTTTTACGGTAACAACCGCAAGTGCTATTTCCTTAATTTAGGTACCAAAATCAATTGTATGTATTGTAAAAAACATTTTATTATCGTCTGTATTAGCATCATTTCATTTACACATATTGCGACAGCACAATTTAAAACAGGCACACAATTTACACCGGATGGTAATGCAGTTTTTCAAAAAAATGAAAGCGGTATTATTAAGAAAGACATTAAAACCGGAACAGAAACAGTGTTTGTAAATAAACAGCAACTTACAAATTCCACCGGCAAGGTACTGGAACCTGCTGCATTTAATTTTAGTACAGACAATACTAAACTGCTGGTGTTTACCAACACAGCCAAAGTGTGGAGATACAATACCCGTGGGGATTATTGGGTGCTCGACAAAATTGCAAATAAACTTACCCAGTTGGGAAAAGATAAGCCATCCCAATCATTGATGTATGCAAAATTTTCGCCTGATGGCAAGAAAGTGGCCTATGTAAGCGAACATAATTTATTTGCAGAAGATGTAGCAAGCGGCAACATCACCCAACTAACATTTGACGGTACACGAAAACTAATCAACGGTACTTTTGATTGGGTATATGAAGAAGAGTTTGGCTGCAGGGATGGCTTTCGCTGGAGCCCCGATGGCAGTAACATCGCCTACTGGCAGGTAGATGCTACAAAAATAAAAGATTACTTTATGCTCAACACGACAGAGTCAAACTACTCAACAGTAATTCC
>JANMVB010000584.1:0-12990 GCA_031392305.1 Ferruginibacter sp. | reverse complement strand
CCCCGACCAGGTAATGAAAAAACGGTATGGTATTTTCATTCACCAGTCGCAAAAAGATATGGTGGCTTTCCAGGGTAGCGACAGCAGGGAATTCTGGCAAAGGGCCGAGGAAAGAAATGCCAATACTGCCGACCTGTATGCCAAGCTGGGATTAACCAAATATGCTGCAATGGAGGCCTTTGTTAGGTGGTATCATTAAGGGGGAAAATAGTTCCATCTATAATTTTTTTTACCAGCTAAGAAGCAGTGAGGATCCCGAAATTCGGGATATCGCAAATACACTTGTTGAACAAGCATTTAATCAATGCTCATCATGGTTGTGTCACTCCCTTGTACGTTATATCAATGGGGAACTTTAATTGCGTTTTACATTAAAATGCAGGAGAATAAAATAAATACTAAATCAACTTGGTGTGCGCCACTTTAAAATGATCCGTCTACTAATAACACTATTTTTTTGCATTACAATGTTTGACACTTCTTATGGACAAAAGCCAAAAGAGAAAAAGTCAAAAGCAACTGTATTAACCAAAACTGTTGACAGTAAGGAAAATCCACTTAAAGACACTGTGTTTTTAAACCAGCTTGCAAAATTATATGGAGACAGCGTTTTGACAATTGTTGACAGCTTATTAAAAGACACAGCTTTTTTAAAATCAATAGGCGACACCTCTGTTTTGGATTATGGAGAATTTGCTTCATCTCAATATAAAATTCAATTTCCTAAAAAGGCATTAGGGTGGACAAGTGATTATGATCACATCTTTTCAAGAGACCAAATATCAGCGTTGGACTCAATTATCACCAGTTTTGAAAAGGAGACAACCAATGAAATAGCTATAGTAACTATTGAAAGTTCGTGGACAACAAAAGAAAGTTTTGACAGCTTAACACTGGCAATTGCAAATAATTGGGGCGTAGGTAAAAAGGATAAAAACAATGGAATTTTAATTGGTATCTGTACAGGCCTTAGAATAATACGAATACAAAATGGATATGGCATTGAAGCAAAATTGAGTGACGCTGAAACAAAGAAAATAATCGACGACTTCATAATTCCAGAATTTAAAAATGCCAATTACTTTGAAGGAACAAAAAAGGGACTCTTGGCGTTAATGCAAAAAATCCGTTGACAATGCGGCATAAAACGGTTTAGCAATATGGCGGGGCGAAGAAACTAAGCTCAGCTTTTTTTGTCATTGGCTGGTGAGGACTCTAGCTAGGGCGGCCAGCCGTGGTGGGGACCCTCACCGACCACTACCTTGAAGGACTATCGACAATTTTGAATGCATCCTCCAGCAACACCAAAAAATAATTTTACAATTTTAGATTATCTTCATAAGGTGCAATACATATTTTATCACTCCACGGTAATTCTCAGCAATGAAAACTTTAATTTCTTCTTTTAAACAAACGGCGTCATTACCAGACCAGGCCATTGTTTTAATATTTGACCTTGAAGGGTTTTCTAAATTTTTCAGTCATCCTGATGTAAACGAATATGTACCCAAATTGCTGAATTTAATCATCCAGGAAATTGATGCCACCATCAAAGGGGGCAAGCCTTACTGGGCCGTTGATATTGATGAAGAACCGATTGATATCCCTGCATTCCCTGAATTGATCCATTCAAAATTTTTAGGTGATGGCGGGTTATATATCTGGAAGTATAATGACTTTACAGAACAGCAGCGATTAGACCTTATATCTACCTTTTGGTTAATGAAACTGAAGTACAAAAGAATCATGAATAAGGCGGCAGAAGAAATCCCTTTTCCAGGCATCCCAAAAAATATCCGCTTTGGTATTTCAGCCGGTACCATCCACCAATTAACTTACGAAGATTCAGAAATTGAAGAATATATTGGGTATAGTATAAACCTTGCCAGCCGGTTGCAAAGCTATTGCAGGGATATTGGCTTTATCGTTTCCGGCAGGTTGAACATTGCTGCCCCTGATCTTGAAGGCGGACAATACATAAAAGTGATTGCCCGTAAAATAAAAGGGTTCCCGGAAGAAATAGTTATCGTAGATAAAAAGGAATATGAAGAACTCGACAGAAGCGTTAAGATGGAATTATTCAGCCCTTTTAAATAGTTATTGTGCTATCCCGTTTTTTACTGCAAACATTACCAGCCCCGCAGTATTTCTTACACCAATTTTTTCAATCAGCCGCTGCCTGATGGCTTCTATATAACGTGGGCTTAAAGTAAGCTGGGCACTGATTTCAGACACAGTTTTTTCTTCGCAAATCAAAATAAGTACCTGCTGCTCTTCATCTGTCAATTCTATATCCTGGTTAAATAATGGTTTTAAATTGTTTTTCATCACCAGCTTTTTCAGCAGGGCTTTATTTACCAAATCGTTGAAGTAATAACCATTTTCATGTACAGTGTAAATGGCTTTGATGATTTCTTTTGGCACGGCATTTTTTAGCAGGTAGCCATTTGCCCCATTCTCCATCAGGTGTATGATGAATTTATCACTGTCGTACATGGTTACCACCAATACTTTAATAGCGTGGTATTTCTGGCGAATGAGTTTTGTAGATTCCACCCCATCCAGTAAGGGCATTTTTAAATCCATCAGGATTACATCCGGCTGTTGATTTTCCAGTTGGTTCATGAGTTCTTCGCCATTCTCTGCCTCAAACATAAAATGAAGATTGTCATCAGCAGACAGGCATAGCTTTAAACCATCACGGTAAATTTTGTAATCATCTGCAATGGCTATTTTTATGGGTGTCATGCTGTTTTTATTAATGGGATTTTTAAAACGATGGAATGGTTATCCGGCTCCGATTCAAATTGAATGGCCCCTTTTAAAAGTATGATGCGGTTCTGTATATTTTTTAATCCCAGCCCGTTCGACTGAAAACGCAGCCGTTCAAATGCTTCCTGGCTAAGGCCGTTTCCATTATGATTGAGGGTAAAAATCAACTCGTCATTCTTTGCCGTAGAATAAATTTTTAGTCTTGTTGCATTGCCATGCTTTATGATATTGTTGCATAGCTCCTGTATAATCCTGTAGATGCTGATATCATTTTCAGGATTGCCGGTTTGGTAAATGGGATCCAGTTCAACAATAGTTTCAAGGCTGGCCCCCTGCCCTATTTTTTGAAAAAAACTACGGATAGCTTCATTAAGGCCAAGCTCTTTTAAAATAGCTGAATGCAGGTTATGCGAAATAGACCGGACTTTTGTAATGGAATCATCCAGCAGCTCGAGTGTTTTGGTGAGCAGGCCTTTGCTTTTAGCATCCAGGCCCTCAGGCTCAATATGGCCCATATACAATTTGGTTGCGGAGAGCAAGGCCCCAACCTCATCATGCAGTTCTTCTGAAATGCGGTGGCTGGCTATTTCCTCACTTCTTACCGCCGCTTCTATTAATTGGTTTTGTTGTTGTTCGTTGAGTTGTTGTACCTCCTGCTTATAAAGAAACTTCCTGCGCTGGCTCATATTAAAAGCAAGCAGGAAGCTGATGATCAGCAGCAACATTACCGCAATACCAATGATTACAAGATACTCCATACTAATATTTAAATTTTCCGTAAAAAGCCCTGGCAATAAATATACAAAAGATAAGATAGAAGGCATTGTGTACTTTCCATAATATTGCCGCAAAAGGTGTATTGCGTAATACAAGTTCATCAAAGAAAAGGAAGATAAAAAAACTGGCTGATTCATAAATAGCAAGCCCGGTTATAATAATTAAAAAGGGATCAAACTGGGCATTTACCTTTTCACTTTTAAGCAGTTGTAAAAAATACAATATGCAAAGTACCAACAGCACAATTGCCTCTAAGGTAAAAAGTGGGGAATCTAATTTAAAAAACTCTCCAAAAAATTTAAAGTTTACTATAATTAATATGGCTGAAATATACATAAGCCAATGAAATCTTCTTTTGCTATTTGTACCTTCTACAAGTTTAAAGAAAACTATAAATAACATCAACCGGCATATCGAATGTATATTGTAAAGCAGGTTGTTTTTTCCCTGGAGTATTACAGGCATATCATCCTTAAACTTCCAGATTATATCACTGAAAGTATTTAAAAAGAATGCAATAACCAGGTATGCTATAACAGGTTGTAGATTTTTTTCTTTGGGTTTCTTTATAAAAAATATGGTCAGTGGTATTATAGTTGCCCATACCTCTGACCATTCCCAGATTATTGTTAGAAAGTCTTTCATTTTTGTTTATGGAGCAGGTGGAGAAGGATCTAAACGTTTTGATGCAACTGGAACTCTGGTAAGAATACCCATAACATCATTTTCTCCTACTGTTTTTCCATCTTTTTTAACCGGGTAGATTATATACCCCACATAATTGGGATTGGTAGCTGAATCTTCTGGAACAGGATCAAATCGTAAATACTGATAATCGTCATTATTTGGAATTAATAATTTTAGTATGTCAATAGGCATTTTTATATTCCCAAAATGGATATCCTTATCCTTATATATTATTAATGGAGGTTTGGGATTTAATGGTGGATCAAAAGTAAAAAATTTTGCAGGCTTCAATGCAAAATTATCAATTGGCATTGGTCCTCCAGAATTATCATAGGCATACACGATAAGCCGGTATATTCTCCTACTTGCATTTTCTGAATTATTATCCTCAATTAATTTATTTGAGGGTTGAAAGATAAAATGACTAAAATCTGAGTCGGTCTCAATAAATCTTAAGAATTTAGATTTATCCCAAAACACTGTTTTAAATTTTAAAATTCCCATGATTTATAATTTTAAGGTTCAAAATTTTTTTACCGTAAAGGCGCTGGTGGAGAAGGATCTAACCGAAAAACTCTCGTACCAAACAATGCATTAAATATATTTGAAGTATCATTTATACTCAACATTGTAGGATAAACCATGCCAGAAGAGTCGTTTTTGTCAGATTTTACAGGATAAACATCATAAGGAACATAACCATTAACATAGCTAGCTGGGTTAGGATCAAATCGTAGATATTGAAAAGAGGTAGGTATGGGCAAAATTCTATCGAAATCCGTTTTTGTTAACACTAAATTTCCTAAACGTGTATCATTCCTGTCATGTGTTTTCTCAGTAACACCACCATGCACTTCCATCCCATCTGAATTTAGAGTTGTTATTTGAACATTAGATGAATTATATGCATAAACTATTAGCCGGTACCTATTTCTGGAATTTCCATCATCATTTTTACTTATCATCTGGAAAACAAAACGACCGAAATCTGGACGTTGACTAATTGTTAAAAACTCCGTTTTATTCCAAACCATGATTTTAAATTTCAACTTCAAATTTGGTTCTGGGAAAAAGCTGGTGCCAATTAAAAAAAATATCAAAAGAATGATAAAATGCGTAAATGATTTTGTTGTTTTAAAAACTAGATCGTATGTAGTTTTAAACTTCATTTTATTCAAATAATTATTTTTCATAAATTTTTTATTTTGAGGGGTTAAATTCAGTTATCAAAGTTCAGATTAATTAAAAATGAAATTCTTAATGCAATTAGCTCCTTGGCGCAGGTGGCGAAGGATCCATTCGTTTCGGAACAATTTTTATCATTGGTTTGATACTACCCGGGCTGGTATTTAATGCCGGAGTAATCCCATCTGCAAGTACGGGGAATACATTATAGCTCACATAAGTAGGATTAGTTGGATTTGGTATAGGTACAAAACTTAAATACTGATAATTATCATTGTTGGGTATTAATGAGAGAAAATCTGTCTTTGTCAAAATTAGGTTACCAAATTGTACAGCTATATCATGGTCTTTTACTGTTGTTCTTGGCATCATTGTATTAAGTATTGAAGGTGTCATAATAACATCGGCATTGTCGAATGCATACACCACCAATTCATATTCTTGCCTTTTGGTGGTATTTGCTTTGTTATCAACCTGGAAAACAAAATGATTGAAATCCGAATTTCTAGCATAGTACAGAAAAACAGTTTTATTCCATATCATTGTTTTGAATTTCAATTTGTCAGGGGGAATTGTAAACGAAACTGAATTAATTAAAAAGAGCAATACAAAAAAAACTCTTAACACTGGATTATTACCAACTACTTTTAGAGAAGTGATGGGGTACAACAGAATTTTATTCATGAGTGTTTTATTTTTGGGGTAATTGCAGGTTAGAAATAATACCTGAATTGTTTTAAATGAAATCTAATATAAAAATTCTTATCTATATCTCAAAACTTTCGCAGTGATAATTTTATCGTTAATGATTTAAAAACATTCATACCCTCAAATTTGCCCACATCACGCCAACCAAACTCCCCCGCATGTACGAAATAACAAAAGCCCAACCAACTCATCACCATCAAATCTGGAACATCTTAAAAAACATCATCAATAAAGGCGATTCTTTCGCTTATCCGGTTACTATTTCAAAAGAAGAAATGCTTACCTACTGGTGTGCCCCGGAGAAGCATACCTATGTTGCAATTGAAAATGATATAGTAGTGGGTACTTTTTTTATACAGAATAATCAACCGGGACGTGGCGCTCATATAGCAAATGCTGCCTATGCAGTATCAGATAAAAGTGCAGGAAAAGGAATCGGTAAACTAATGGGCATGTATTCACTCGAAGAAGCAAAGAGACTCGGCTACACAGCCATGCAGTTTAACCTCGTTGTAAAATCAAACACAGCGGCAGTAGCATTATGGAATAAGCTTGGCTTTGAAATAATCGGAGAAATCCCCAATGCATTTAACCACAAAAATCTCGGGCTTACAAATGCCTTTATTATGTACAGGGATTTATAAATGATCTTACATGCAAAAATGAAATGTATAAAAAAAGTTTAGCGGCATTACCACTAAACTTTGCAATGTCCGTTAACATTAAAAAAATCACCCTACCCTTTCTTCTCCAGTACCAATACAATCTTATTAAAATCCGCAGCAGCGTTGATCACTTTTTTAAATGTCTCAAACTCACTTAGCGGATAGCTAAGGTCATGATAAGTTTCCAGCACATACACTTCCAAAACATTGTTCGTCACTTTATAAGAACTTACAAATCCCATCGTAACAATTCCTTCTTTTTTGTGCTGCACATCAATTTTTATATCATCCAAATTTTTTATGGAGTAGCCTGTCGGTATATCAAATGTTATCTTTCTTTCCAGCACATGAGGGTATTGTACTTCGGCGGGCAATTGCCTTGGTTTTTCCTGGTACATCTGTACCTGGTCACCAATTAGTTCACCTAATTTAAACAACAGTTTGTTACCGGCTTTCTCTATTAATTCCGCAGTATGAATGGTGCCACTCAGGATGAGCGGCTTATTATCCCATGCATCTGTAAGGTTCGTATTTTCAGCTTTCAGGTGCTGAATATTTTCGCTTTTTGCTACACTTTGTACAATGTCTTTTAAAGTCTCCTCCTGTTTGTCTTTGGGCAGGTATGTCCAGATGGGGCGGTAATAAATAGCGCCATACCCTTTAAATATTTGTTTGCTTTCAACAATTACTGAATCACCCTCCATGGTGGCATGCACTTCCATATTGTGTGCGTTCTGGTCAAATGATTCCATGGGTATATCATCAAATTTTCCGAAAGCAGTTTTCATGCCACCAATCGTTGTACCTTTTAAAAATAACCCCCTTGTGCCAGCCCAGTAAGGATCAACAAACGGGTAACGCAACGCTGCTGCCGAGGGCTGCACCAACTTACCTGTGCCAGGAAAAAAAATCAGTGTTTCATCTATCCTGTTCCAGTTGGCAAGTTCTTCATCGAGTGGCACCTGGTTGCGGATAGAAGGAAAAACAGCCTGGTATTTTATATTTTTATTTTCGAGCATGCACGCAAACAAACGCACTGCGCCGAAATTATTTGTGTTGCCGTTTTTAATAATGGCTTCAATGTTTGATGCATCTTCGTTTACCAGTTTTTCATCAACATTTATTTTTGTTTTCATGTAATCTTCCAGCAACATGATTGTTTTTTCTTCCGTAGCATCCGCCGCAATATTTGCCCCTGCAATAAATTTAGCCATGGCCTTTATTTCCTTTTCGCTGTAGGTGGTTATGTTGGCATAAGCCTTACGTGCAAGCTCCTTCCAGGTGTATAATTCCACATCACTGTTTTGCGCAAGATTGTAACTCAGTTTAAAATCTGCCCTTTGCAGGTAAGCATCCCGCAATCCATATTTTTCATCATCCAGTTCTTTAATATTTTCCGAATAGCCCGGCATAAATCTTTCTTCGCTGATGATGCTGTCGGTTAACATGGTAAAGCCATTAAATCCTTTGCCATCAAATTTTAAATGTTTGGGTGTAATGATCAGCAGTTTTGCCTGGTAAAAAGGCACCGCTTTATTTTGAAAAATTTCGCTCCCAAAAAATGACGGCTCTTTTTTTATGATGTAGCTGTACTCTACTTCTGCGCCTTTATCCAACCCTTCCATTGCAAATATTTTATACTGCTTGCCATCTTCTTCCTCGTCTTTTATTTTAGCGGCAGGCACGTCAATTACTTTACCGGCAGATGTAATTACCCTTGCTTTAATATCATAAATCTCCGCATTGCGAAAAAGGGCGAGATAGACCTTATTAAACATTTCAATGCCTTTATCATCGGCCACTTTTATTAGTCGATAAACATAGTTGTACTGAAATAAATTTTTGCCTTCAAACTTATAATGGAATGTGCGGCTATCCATTAAATACACGGCGCTCTGGTCTTTATAAGCAGCAGGCATTTTATGCAGTACCGGCGAAGCAGCCCAGGGTTTTATATCCGTATATAAACCATCAACCTGTGCCATGGCACTAAGCGAAAAGAAAATAACCACAATGGTCAGCGAAGCAAAACTTTTGTTCATAGAAGTAGTTTGTATAGATTATTTAAGGAATGGTTGGTATAAAAAATAATTTTTGTCAGCAATCAATTTGTTTTTTGTCCGGACTATGTGTCCTTGGTCAACATCGTTGTGTCACTCACTTGTACCGCATACCTATGTGGAACTTTCCACACGTTATGTCAACCCCTACTTCTTTTTTAAAACCACCTGCTCCTTATAAGCAGGTGAAACAACAGCAGTGGCATTATTCCAAAGGGCAAAATCCTGCGGTTGTATGTATAGCTTTTTCAAAATGAATTGCTGCGTTGCTGACACTTCACCTGCCACCTGTTTGTAACGGATAGAAAAATCCATTACCTCATTCGACACTTCAGTATTTTTTGGAACATACTCTGCCATATACCCTTCCGGAATTTTTAGCGTATGTACCTGGGTGATGGTGTACAGGTAATCATTCTCAATCGCTATTTTTCTTTTAGCCGTATCAATGGGTGTGCTGCCCAATAATTTTTCCAGGTTGAGGTTGATATAAATTTCATCACCAAATGATTTTACATAATCCGGTATTTCAAAAGTGGATGAAATGCCGGCTACTTTATTCAAGGGGTCTGTTAACCGGATGCTGTAATCTTTCATAATAAATTTGTTGCTGCCCTTGGCCATCCGCCTGCGTGCATACACCCTTTCATCATCACCCTTATTAAATTGCAGGTTGTTGTAAACATCACTACCAAAATACCCGGTATAACTAACCGAGCAACTACCCTGCAGCGTATTATTGCTGATGGTTAATAAAGTACTGTCGGTAATATGTGTTTTTACAGGTGGCATCACCGGCACTTTTACCAACTCATATTTTTCGGGGCTGATGCTTACCAATGCCTCCTTTCCCTGTATGCCGCTGGTGGGCATCCCAAAAATACAGTTGGGGTCAGTGGCATCTAGGTATATCCATTCCTTATCAATTTTTACCGCACAAATCATGTGGTTATCGGTAATGGGTAATGGCACTTCTGAATAGGTGTATGGAATAGAGCGGGTGCCTATCCACGTAAAGCATGCATTGAGGCCGCTTATCTTCAGCATGGCAGTAAGTATGCTTGCCATATCCTTACAATCGCCGTAGCGCTTGGTGCATACATCAGCAGCCTGGCGGGGCACAAAACCTTCAAGCCCTTCTTCAAAAGCCACATACTTTACATGGTTCTGCACCCAATAATAAATGGCCTGCGCTTTTTCACGGTCCGTTTTTTTATTATGACAAACACTATCGGTGATCTTTTTTAAATTATCATCCGCTACAGAATTGATGTTGTTTAAAAAGGCTACGTTCCATTTATACAGTGCATCTACCGAACTAAACACCGGCACATTTTCTTCGCCGTTGTTGTAGCTGGCTACATATACAATTACATGCAATGCATAATACGGTATGGTGGTACCATTGCCAAAGTGCTCGTAATTTTTTATATCTGTGGCTGTAAATTCCAGTTTCTTTTTTTTGCCTTTTACCGTTTCTTTTACATTCACAATCTTTTTGTCATCGTTGCGTATGATGTAGCGCACATCCATATCTTCAGGAAAGGTGATGCTGTAGGCCGCATTGTGTACCGGCAGGTAATTGCTGAAATAAAAACTGGATAAAAACCGGATGTCTTTATTATAATGTTCTGTTTCCACATGCGAAATACTGCCCTTCATCATCCGTGGATAATCAAAACTTGTTTCTTTTGCATCATCATAAAAAACACCCTGGCTGGTTGATGACTGTGTTTTAAAATCTGTTACTTTTATCTTGATGGTATTGCTGCCTTCGGGTACCAATGTATAAGCCTCTACTTTTTTAAGTTCATTAAAACTGCTGTGATATACATTGTCTTTATTGAACATTCCTTTGGCATTGTCATTCAGTATCATCATCTCGGATACTTCGTTGGCTGCTGCAAACGGCACCCCTTTTTTATAAGCAATTTCCACCGACCGTTGTATGTTTGAAAACACCGCCATCTTATCCGGAAACAGTTGTTGCATTTGCTCTACTGATTGCGCATTTGTTGTAAATGCCAATGCCAGTAATAAAGTTGTTAGCGAAAAATAAGCATTCATATAGTCTTGTTTTTAATTATCACGTTCAGTAAAGTTGCCCATTGGTATTCAGTACAAAGAGATCCAAATAAGCCGGCCTGATGTTTTGCTCAATACAACTATGGAAAACCTTTTACTGCAATCCATTAATTTGAAGACATCATTTTCTTTTTTTTCTTGATAAAAAAAAGAAACAAAAAAAATCAAGGCTGCATAAAAAAGGGCTAAAAATTTGAATGCTTGTCTAAAATGAAATTAGTCACAACAGTAAAATATGCCCTGGCTTATGTGCGACTTACGTGCTAAGAATATAGCCAGGCATTTGTAACATCAATTTCATTTCTTAACGACAATCATTCAAATTTTCTTAACGCCTTTTTTATGAGGCCGTTACCGAAATATCTTACGCAATACAATTCTTTATTTCAATAAAAATAATGTAGGTAAAGTTGCCCATTGGTATTCAGTACAAGTGTGCGACGCAACAATGTTTAATTGAAAAACAAAAGCCTGGTACAAAATATTTATAATTAATCAATAATATTTTCATTTATTTTTTTGATTCAAGCTGACCGTTGTAATAAATATATGTTACCGGCTTGCCGGCAGTAAAATATTTACACTCGCCATGCAAACTGCCGAGGTAATAATTAACCTGCGAAATGAGTGTACCATTTTCGTTATAATATTTAAACGTGCCGTGCGACTCACCATAATAATAATTTTCCTCCTTCATTAATTTACCACTGGCATAATATATTTTTTTGCTGCCATGCTCAAGCCCATTGATGCGACTGCCCTCCACATACGGTTTGCCAGTAGTTAAATATAGCGTGCGTTCGCCTTCTACTATGCCTTCATTAAAAGTCATGTGGGCACTCTTTATTCCATTTTTATAATAACTATCGAGTATGCCGCTTCCCTTTACCAGCTTGATTTGTGGCACCAGCTTACCCGATTTATCGTAGTAACTGTAACCCTCTAAATTATCCTGTTTATAAAAGAATACCAATATCAATTCGCCTTTGTCGCCGTACATATTCAGCTCGCCATTTAGTTCACCGTTTTTGTAGTTAAATTTTTTGTCTATCGATCCATCTTCATTGTATTGAATATCTTCTCCTTCCAGTTTGCCATCAACAAAATTTTCGGTTTCAGATAACTGGCCGTTGTAATAATAGTGTTTCCAAGTACCGGTTTTAGTTCCTTTTGCATATTTGCCTTCTACCTGCACTTTTCCGTTGGGGTACCATGCTGTATAATTGCTATCGAGCCGCTCGTTTTTGTAGTGGCTGCTTATTCTTTTGCTGCCATCACCATTGGTAACGGTGTAGGAACCGTGCAGTTTATAATATTTATAATTGCTCTCAATATAGGGCTTGCCATTGTAATGATTAAAAAGCATTTTGCCTTCGCCTTTATGCAACACGGAGCTTACCATTATGTTGCCCATACTATCAAATTGATCTATTTTTTCAAACCATCCATGGTCGTAAAATTCCCTGTAATCTAATTTACCAGTAGGCGTGTAATACTGCGATACGCCGTGTATTTTACCATTGAGATAATATTGATTATTGGTGAGGTGGCCCAGCAAATCGTAATTGATAAAAGTACCCTGGCGGTCATCATCTACATACCAGCCTTCGCCAGATACCTGGCCATTGTTGTAGTAATTAATAAAATACCCATCCGACTTATCTTCTTTGTAGCTGCCCTGCTGGCTTACTTTACCGTTGGCATAATAGAATGTTTTTTTGCCATCCTGCAAACCGTTTTTGAATGCACCTTCCGAAGCTACCTGGCCGTTTTTATAATAGTTGATAAACTTACCTTCGGCCATTCCTTCTTTTGAATAATATCCCTGGCTAAGCTTTGCTCCATCGGGTGAGTAAAATGAAATATCGGCGTTGCCTTTGCGACTGCTGGTGTTGCTGATAACGCCTCCTTTTTTATCAAAGAATTTAATGTCACGCAGGCGGCCCTTTTCAAAAATTGTTTCTGTAAATACAATTCCATCATCATCAAAATCTTCTTTCTTTCCATCTATCTCACCTTTTTTATAAAACCTTTTTGATTCTACTTTTCCA
>JANMVB010000522.1:0-1665 GCA_031392305.1 Ferruginibacter sp. | reverse complement strand
TCCCACATAGTATGCAGGAACAGGGAGCATCTCAAAAAGGTAATTTTTTGAAATTGTTATCCGATGGTGTAGAGATTGTTTATCAATAATTTTTATTCGCTGCTATCGCTGCTCTTCAGCGTTAAAATTCTTTTAAGACAATCGCTCTAAAAAACAAAAAATAAAAATGAAAAAAATAAAAGTCTTAATACTATTTTTTCTGCCGGCGTTTGCCTTTGCACAGCAAGATTCGGTTCTGTCAGGAGTTTACAAATGGAATGCCCCCACAGCAATAAAAAAAAATATAATAGCTTCCTCCATTTTATTAGAAGGAAAAGTCCACGACTTTGAATGGATGCAGCTTATTGCAAACACAATATCTTCATCAAAGAATAAGTTAGAACAAGCTGTTCCTTCAAATGAAGAGCATCTTATAATTATTAAATCTGGTACACTTACAATTCAATTGCACGATTCCACTTTTGCACTCAACCCCGGAAGTGTTGCAGTACTGATGCCCGGAGAAAATTTTTCAATGAGCAATAATCAGCCATGCTTTTTTTATACAATGAAATACCGCAGCAAAGCGCCAATGGATGTAGAAGGATTTAAAAAGGACGGCGGTTCATTTGTAAAGTTGTGGAACAGCATTCCTTTTATTGCCAACAACAACGGTGGTGGCCGAAGAGATTATTTCAATCGTTCAACAGCCATGCAAAAAAGATTTGAAATGCATGTAACCACTTTAAAGGAAGGTGTAAGAAGCCATGACCCTCATACACACCGTGCAGAAGAAATAGTGCTGATGATAGAAGGAGATACAGAAATGCAGATAGGCGACAAATTTTACAAAGGAAAAACCGGTGACTTTTTTTATTTAGGAAGTAATGTGCTTCATGCCATAAGAAATGAGGGCACTAAGCCATGTATGTATTTCGCTTTTCAGTTTGAATAAACTCTCATCTCCGCCCTTTGGCAGAATGAAATTATCGAACAGCAAAACAAACCTGAAAAGAATTTATCGCAAAGAGAATCATATTTAAAATGAGAAAACTCTATATGCTTTAGGACTCATACTTCCCTTTCGCCAGGAAATCAGTTTGGGGGAAGGGTGTAATAAAATTGAAAGAAAATATTGAATTAACAGAAACAAAAAAATATGAACAAAAAAATAATCATACCTGTCATCCTGCTATTCATTTTAATGTCGTGTGCCAGCAATTCTTCAACCAATAAAAAACCTGTGCAACTCATCACCCTCGATCCCGGCCACTTTCACGCAGCCCTTGTTCAAAAATCAATGTATGCCGATGTTGATTCAACAGTACATGTATATGCACCTGCAGGAAACGATTTGCAATGGCACCTTGATAGAATTAATGGTTACAACACAAGAAAGGAAAATCCTACAAACTGGAACCAACAAGTTTATGAAGGCAATGATTTTTTTGAAAAGATGATTGCTGAGAAAAAGGGGAATGTTGTTGTGTTAGCTGGAAACAATCAAAAGAAAACTGAATACATTCTTGAATCTCTGCAAAATGGTTTTAATGTACTTGCCGATAAACCAATGGTAATAGACGCCAAAGGTTTTGAACAATTGAAACAAGCATTTGAGGTTGCTGAAAAAAACAAACTGCTTTTGTATGATATCATGACGGAAAGATTTGAAATAAATACGGTACT
>JANMVB010000049.1:0-5306 GCA_031392305.1 Ferruginibacter sp. | reverse complement strand
CAGCGGGGCGACCCCTCCTCTGCCCTGCTTGAAGTATTGGATCCTGAACAAAACAATTCGTTTTACGATAATTACCTGGAGCTGGAATACGATTTAAGTAAAGTGCTTTTTATCGCCACAGCCAACAACATTAATAATATCCAGCCAGCATTAAGGGACCGGCTCGAAATTATTGACCTGAGTGGTTATGCCGTGGAAGAAAAAATTGAGATAGCAAAACAACATTTGCTGCCCAAGCAAAAAGAGGCACACGGATTAAAGGATGTAACTATTAAAGCAAGTGATAAAGTACTCGAAAAAATCATCGAAGATTATACAAGGGAAAGCGGTGTTCGTGATCTTGACAGGCAACTCGCCAGCGTAATGCGCAACCTTGCCCGCCAATATGCTACAAAAAATAAACTGAAGCCAACACTCACAACTGTTGATATTGATAAAATATTGGGCAAGCCCCGGTTTAGCAATGAAATGTACAAAACTGCAAACATGGCCGGTGTAGCAGTTGGCCTTGCCTGGACGTATGTGGGCGGCGACATCCTGTTTATTGAGATAAGTTTAAGTGATGGCAAAGGCGAGTTGAAAATGACGGGCAACCTGGGCAATGTGATGAAGGAAAGTGCCACTACAGCTTATACCTGGCTGCAGGTAAATGCTAAAAAACTGGATATCGACCCCGAAATGTTTATCAAAAAGAATATTCACATTCATGTGCCCGAAGGCGCAGTGCCAAAGGATGGCCCAAGTGCCGGCATCACTATGATGACAGCATTGGCAAGTGCTTTTACCGGCAGAAAAATTAAATCGTACCTCGCTATGACGGGTGAAATAACCCTACGTGGACAAGTGTTGCCGGTAGGTGGTATAAAAGAAAAAGTATTGGCTGCAAAACGTGCCGGGTTAAAAGAAATAATCATGTGCTGGCAAAATGAAAAGGATGTGTTAGAGATAAACCCGGTGTTTATCAAAGGCACAAAATTTCATTATGTAAAAACCATGCAACAGGTGTTGGACATAGCTTTAAATTAATTTAAAATATCAGCAAACCTTTTTCAACCAAATAACGTATTTATTGTTGTATAGGTATCAGCATAATTCATGTTGGTTGTTTTAAGGGTTAAAGAGATCCCCCCGGTTCCCCGGGGGGATATTTTTTTAGTGGGTTTAAAACAACTTTCAACGGTTTTTTCTGTTGCACCGGCTAAGGAGCAATGGGCATCATCGTTGTGTCACTCACTTGTACCGCATACCATTGGGGAGCTTTGCCTGCATTATATTAAATACTACCTTTCTCAATTAAAAGTTTTAACAAAAACGATACATCTGTTGAAGTAATTAAGATGGTATTGAAATAACTTTGCACAATAATTCAAAATCAATTTTATGAGTTTAAAAAATTTGATGCTTTTACTTTTCGGCAGTGCACTATTCTTTACATCCTGTGTAAGTAAAAAAATATTAAAAGGAGAACAGGTAAGGTACGTGCAATTGCAGGCCCAGTACGATAAATTGCAGGAAGACCTAAAAAATTGTAATGACCTTACGGTAGAAAATGCCCGTAAAAAAGCAATTCTCGAAACAGAATTGGAAAGCCTGAGAAAACAGGTTGATTACCTGAAAGAAAATAACACACAGGCTTTAAAACAATTAGAAAACCTGTCTGTTATATCTGGATCACAGGCAGAAAGTATAAAAAAATCGCTGGATAATATTGGGGCAAAAGATGCCTATATCATGGACCTGCAATCAGCACTCAACCGAAAAGACTCCCTAAACCTTGCATTGGTAACCAACCTTAAAGGAGCAATTGGTAATTTAGATGACCAGGATATAAATATCAAAGTTGATAAAGGCGTAGTTTATATTGATATTTCAGACAAATTATTATTTAAAAGCGGCAGTTATGAAGTAACTGACAGGGCAAAGGAAGTGCTGGGCAAAGTTGCACTTGTTTTAAAGAACCAACCTGATATTGAATTTATGGTAGAAGGCCATACTGATAATATAGCTTATAAGAGCGGAATTTTATTAGACAACTGGGATTTAAGCACCAAACGTGCAACTACAATTGTAAGGGTTTTACAAAAACAATACGGTCTTGATCCGGCACATATTGCAGCATCGGGCCGTGGAGAGTACAAACCAATTGCAGACAACAGCACAGCAGAAGGAAGGGCAGCAAATCGCCGTACAAGAATTGTAATCCTCCCACAACTTGATCAGTTTTTTAAATTACTCGAAACTAAAAAATAAATCCAGGCATTTCCATTATCCCAAAAAAAGTCACCTGTATTTAGGTGACTTTTTTGTTTTTATGTATTCTAATAAATTAAAACGCTTTTATTCCCCTCCTGCTTTTACCGCCTCTTTTTTAGCCCGCAATAAATTATTTTCAATTAGCTGATTCAGCTTTAATAAATCAATTTCATTCCTGAATTCTTTCTTTTCATTTTTGGTAAATTTTATATTAAGGTCCGGCTTTCCTGCATCTACCCAAGAGGTGTACCAAAAATCTCCAATCAAATCAGCCGTGTGAATTAATTGCATATTAATGGTATTACCAAGAGCGGCTGCATAAGCTTTAGCAAAATCAGTGGTATAACTTTTTACTTCTTTTCCCCTGCGCATTTGTGTGCGGTATTTTTTTTCAGGTGTAAACTGTAATGAAACTTGTTTCTCTTTTAAAAGCATATCCTGCAGTAAAGCATTTGCCCGTCTAATGGCTAACCAAATTGCTTCGGCAGGTTGAGAAAGATAGGTAGCCTCATGCTCACTGTAAAGATTAAAACTACCAATCTGCAATTCTGGTATCATGCTTTCCCAAAGGCTATGGATTCCTTTTTGATCTGTTAACTGGCCATCATAATTATCTGTAGTATGCAGGGGCACATTAGCATCGCCGATATAATGCCCTATATCAGCCGCATAAAATAAAATACTATCCGCATTACCTTCCCTGAAAGCGGCCGTAAGTTTATCTTTCATAAAAATGATATGATAAGGAACATATCCATACAGCAACAAACTATCCCGGCTATAAGTTGCCTGCGCCGAATCCCAGTTAAACGGCATTTTGTATGCAGCATTTTCACCAAATTTTTCCAGGTCTATAAAATGTTTGGGAGCTTCGGTACTATCGGTATTCCGTCGGGTATCAGGCCTTCCGGCATTTAAAACCAGGTAGTCTAAATTCTTATAAAAAAATGGCTGCATTTGCTTTGGCAATTTATATACTGCTAACTGCATGGTAGTTTTGTGTACCAAAAAGCCCCAACTGCTGCAAGCAATCACGAATGCTATCAGTAAAAATAAAACACTAAATCTTCGGCGTAAGTTCATAAATTTTTTTGTTGAAATGCACAAGTCTTTAAAGTTTAATAAATGATTAAAATCAAAAAAGGGTAGCAACCAAAGTTACCACCCTTTAACCATCTTTTTGACAGCCTAATCAATCACTATCTCACGTTTCTCTTTTACCACGCCCTGAACAAGGGGCAGGCTTACCTGCAATACACCATCAACGTATTTAGCCGTGATGTTGGTTGCATCAATGGTTTCATCCAGCGTAAAGGTTCTTTCAAACGCTCCACGGCTGTATTCTCTTAATATCCACTCGGGCCTGGGAAAACCCTCTGGTGGCATATAAGAAATAGTTAACGATCCACCTTTTACATCAAGGTGAAAATGTTCTTTAATGCGGCCAGGTGCAAATACCAGCATTTCAAAACTAGTTTCTGTTTTGTAAATGTTTACAGCAGCACGCTGCATTGACCGGGCAAGCAACCCACTTTTTCGTGGGTAATTACTGCCTGCATAATTGTTGCCTTTTGCGGCACATGACTCATTGTAGTGCATGTTTTTTCATTTTAAATTAATAATGATGTTTACAATACTGAAGACGGATGAGGGAATAAAATATTTTTAAGAAAAGAAAAAATATTTTGTGGCTGGCTGGTGAGGATACAAGGCAGGGTACCCAAAAAAATATTTAAAATGATTAACTTACCAGGACTAAAAAATTTCATCCATGGTTGATATAGAAACATTTAAACAGATGGCACTTTCATTTGATGGAGCATTGGAGTTGCCCCATTTTGAGAAAGCATCCTTTCGCATTAATAATAAAATTTTTGCTACACTTGATGTGGTAAATGAAAGGGCCTGTGTTAAACTAAATGAAAACGACCAATCAGTTTTTTGTACCATCAACAAAGCAATTATTTATGCTGTAAATAATAAATGGGGCAAGCAAGGCTGGACATTGATAGAACTAAAAAATGTTAGAAAAACGATTTTAAAAGATGCATTATCCAAATCTTATTTGGAAGCAACTACAAAGAAAAAAACAGCTTAAAAAAATAACATCATCTAGTTCGTACCATGATAATTAAAAAGCTGGTGTAATAGCACAAACAAATAACGCAATTAAAGATCCACATAGGTATATGGTACAAGTGAGTGACACAACGATGATGCCTGGAGCTAAAATGTGTGGGCAAAAAATTTACCTGGATGAATGGAGATAAGTAAATGGATACAAATTGATATTACGCACCACCCAAAACGCACAAATGACAAGTAGAAAAAAGAAAGGCTTGTTAAACATTTTCCAAACCATTGCAGACTTTTGAGTGTATAGATTTAGCAGCCCCACAATGATAACCGGGAAAAACACCAGCAGTAATATATTGGAATTTGCAGCCTTAAATATATCCCCATGCAACAAAGCATGTAATGCCCGGGTGCTCCCACAACCGGGGCAATCAAATCCGGTAACTAATTTAAATACGCATGCCGGGTAAAATGAATATTGCATAGGATCAAAGAAATATAACATGCCTATTGCACTTACACCAATAAGTGAGAAAAGGATTATTATAAATTTTTGTTTTAATGTAAGTATCATGTAATTAATATCCCATATTCGCCAACCCAATCAATATAAAATACAATGTCCATCCTACTACACCTCCGATCACTGCATAAATTGCCCATTGCTTAGCTTTGCCAGCTTCTACTTTTGCCTCAGCATATTTGCCACCAGTGTATAGAGGATCAACTTTTGTAGCATGAACGATGGATACTATACCTAACGGCAGGCAACAAATAAGTGTTGTTATAATACCCCACACAAGATTATTATCGGGCTTGGCTTCAGGATAAAAATGTTGCGGCTGTTGTTGATGCATTTGCTGCGGTGGCTGTTGAGAAGGTCGCTGTTGCTGAGGTTGTTGCTGTGCATGAGTTCTTTGCGGGGTAACAGGTGGCTTGGGGGGATCGCAAGGCATTATTTTTTTTATGGCTTCAGC
>JANMVB010000417.1:0-6926 GCA_031392305.1 Ferruginibacter sp. | reverse complement strand
CCGGGGTGATTAAATTCGGCCGGGTGCAATGCTTCATGCTGTGTGTTGCCGAAAAGGCTTTGTACAAAAGCAAATCGTTTTTTTCTTTTTCTTTTCTTTTCATGGTCAAGGGCTTTCGAAATAGTGATGCGGTAAAGCCAGGTTGAAAATTTAGATTCGCCTTTAAACGTATGAATAGAAAGGTAAACCTGTACAAATACTTCCTGGGTTATATCATCTGCATCTTCCGCATTTTGCAACATCCCGATAGCAGTATTATAAACCATATCCTGGTACTCCTGCACCACAGCAGTAAATACCAATTGATCACCTTCTTTTAATTTTTTTACTAATACTGCTTCGGATTGGTTCAAAACATGCTTTTTAATATCCAATCTAAAAATACTTAAAAGGATGGATTCATCCTGCCTGGTGTCATCATTCTTTCTCCACCCTGGTTATTTCCGTTGCCTGAATTTGCTGCTACGCCAAAGTTTTTAAGACTGTAGCTAAATGTAAGCATAAAATATTGTTGCAACACCTGGCTTTGGGCATCTTCAATATATGCACCCGTTACTGTTCTTGTAATGCTTTGATTTTGCTTCAATAAATCAAATACGGAAAGCTTTAATTCAGCCGCTTGCTTCTTCAGGAATTTTTTCCCTATGCCTGCGTTCCACAACCAAAAGCTTTGATTAAGCCCTCCTGATAAACCGCTGTAGGTTTGATTGGATACATCATTCTGTATAAACCATCCCCTTTTATTCAATAAATTAATTTGTGCCCCCGCAGACTGGTTAATAAATTTTGTATAAGAACTATTACGTGAAATCGTTTTTGCTTCATTAATATTTGCATTGTACGATATATTAAAATCTACATATTCGCTGATATTGCTGGCCAATACTATCCCGGTATTGTACACATAATTATTGGTGGTAGTGCTGCGGTAATTTACCAGGCCGGGTAGTTTAGAATAAATAAATCCTGCATTCAGGTTAATGGTAGTTTTAATTGGCTTCAGGGGAAAGCTATACGTAAAAAATGTACGCAGGCTTTTATAGCCATCAAGGTTTACCGGCTTGGTTAATTGCGATCCCTGCTTTAATGTAAGGTTTTGTTGTATCATCGAATCGTTGGTGGCAATGTAAGTTGCGCTGGTAATATAATCACTGGCCGTTTGTAAAAACACGTTCGCAAAAAAGCTCCTCGATGTTTTTGAATTGGTGTAACTATACCTGCTTCCTAAAAAATGAGTGTACGATTGTTTAAGATCTGGATTGCCGCTACTTACCCGAAGTGGATTAGTTAAGTTAACTACATCCTGTAACTGATTTACATTAGGGAAATTTGTAGATGCTCTATAAAAAATGCGGATATTGCTGCTGGCAGAAAACTTTTTACGCCACCGGGCATTGGGTAAAAAATTTGAAAAAGATTGACGTACAGATGATTTTGTTGGATAAATCCGTTGGCTTTCTAATTCGGCATTTTGATAATTTATACCAAAAGAAAGTTGATCATCCCGGCTTTGGTTAAGCTGGTAACTTATCCCGGCGTTATTAGTTGTAATCGTATTATCAAACCTGTTGGATAAAGCTGAATCAAACTGTGAATATTTTACACCATCAAAAGAAAAGGTTTGCTGATCAGCTTTATTTTTTTGTACCGAGGGTGTATAATCAATCTGCAGTTGTCCCTTCTTTCCTATGGGCTCTGTGTAGGCAATGTTTCCCCCAATGGTATAGCCGCTGGTGGCATTGTCGTAAAACTGGTTTTGCAAAGAGTCTGTAATGGGGCCATCAAAAAAACGGTACTGTGCATCGGTGATACTCTCACCGTCATTTTTTGTGTACGTGGTATTAAACCCAACAGAAACACTGCGGCCACGTTTTGGAAATGAGTGACGGTACATAATATTGTTTCGAAGGTTATACCCGTTTCTATCAGATTGATTATTGTACAGCGAGGTGTTGGCAGAATCATTGGCGCCGTAATAATTTTGCAGCGAAGAAATAGAAGAAGAATTATTTTTCTGAAAATTTAAACTGGGGATAATAAATATAGAGTTGGCAGAATCAATTTTATACTCCAGCCGCATGTTGATACGATGATTGGTATTATCTGTGATGGTATTGCTCCGCTGGTTACTAAACAAATTTTTTGGGTTCGAAAATGTTTCAGTGTTTATCACCGACTGGTTATTATTGGTGCTGTTATTAAAAAAATAACTACCCGTTACATTTAGTTTTTTCCCCCACTGATCGCTATAGTTAACACCCAGCGCATTTGTTTTGCTGATACCGTTCGATTGGCCCACTGTAAAATTATCAGTGCCACCCCGGCCACCACCGCCTCTTCCACCACCGCCACCCTGATTTCTTGCGGCGCCGCTGGTAACACCCAACAAATCCTGCGAGCCAAAATTTTGTTGGTTTACATTATTAAAATTACCTACAAATGATATGCGCCGGTTGCCTTTAAAAAAACTGATATTACCACCAGCCGCATAGCGGTCATCTGTTCCATATCCGGCATATACCCGCCCAAACTGGCCATTTTTTATACCCGACTTGGTAACTACGTTAATCGATTTTTGTGAGTTACCATCATCAAAGCCGGTAAGTTGTGCCTGGTCGCTCAACCGGTCGAATACCTGAATTTTATCCACCACTTCAGAGGGTAAATTTTTTAATGCGGCAGAGGCATCATCACCAAAAAAATCCTTCCCATCAATGGTTACTTTTCTCACCTGCTCGCCCTGTGCCGTTACAGTTCCATCTTTGTCTACCGTGATACCTGGCATTTTTTTAATCAGGTCTTCGGTAGTTGCATCCGGATTTACTTTATACTGGCTGGCACTAAATTGCGAGGTATCACCCTTTTGTATCACCGGTGGCGCTTTACTTACCACCGTTACATCTGCCAGTTGCTTACCTTGTTTTATAAAATTCATAGTGCCCAAATCTTCACTGGCCCCATCCACCACCACAGGCAATATAATTTTTTCATAACCCACCGAAGTTATTTCAATATAAAAACTGTCGTTGGCAATACCAGCCAGTTCAAAGCCACCCTGGCTGCTGGTTACACTACTTGCTATTTCTGTTTTAGCCGCATCTTTTTGCAAATAAATTACAACGGTTGCCCCAATCACAGGCGATTTATCAATATCATCTTTTACCACACCCTTTACAACTGAATTTTGCGCCACCAGGGCCATTGTAAAAAAATTAAAAAGCAACAATAATGTAATGGATCGTATCATAAATATTTAATTGACTATTCCATAAGACGACGGTGTTTTAAATAACAGGCGGGTTAAAAAATCTTTTATTGTTTAGTTATGTAATTGTTGCACCGGCATTGAAGCAATGGGCAACATCGTTGTGTCACTCCCTTGTACTGCATACCTATGGGGAGCTTTACCTACTTAATATTTGAAGGCACTATAGGTCTCAGCAAAGCAATCAAGATAAGGGAATAAGGTTCCTGCATTTTACACTGTTTTTTCTACTAAGGTTAAAATGCAAACCTCCGCCCCCAAAAATCTCAAAAAAACCATCACCTATTATTTTGAAATTTTTTAAAAGGAAGCTAAATCACGACCTTTGAAAATACTAACCATTACACCCGGGCACAACCAATTAATTTAAAAAAATGAATGATATAAAAATCCTTACAGTTACATTAAATCCGGCGATAGATAAAAGTACCATTACCCATAAACTGGAACCAGAAGCAAAACTCCGTTGCCAGGATGTGCTCAACGAACCCGGGGGCGGTGGCATCAACGTGAGCAAAGCATTAAAAAGATTGCGGATCCCATCGGTAGCATTGTTTCCATCAGGAGGTTACAACGGTGAAATGCTAAAAGGATTATTAACAGATGAAGGCATTCTTTTCCGCTCGGTAAATTCGGTGGTAGAAACGAGGGAAAACTGGGTGGTGCTTGAGTCTGAAACAAACCATCAATACAGGTTTACTTTCCCGGGCCGGGAGTGTGAGGAACAAACCATCCAGGATCTTATAGAAAACATCCGTTCTTTTAGTCCGGAGTATGTGGTAGCCAGCGGCAGCTTACCACCAGGGCTACCCGATTATTTTTATGGACTGGTAGTAAAAACTGCTGCCTCAGTTGGGGCAAAATGTATTGTGGATACATCGGGCCCGGCACTGCAGGCATTAAAGGGCAAAAATGTTTTTATGATAAAACCCAATATCAGCGAACTATGTAAGATGCTTAATATACAGGAGCTGGAAAATAACGAAGTGCCCCATGCAGCACAACAGGCAGTACGAGATGGCTTTGCAGAAATCATCGTGGTATCCATGGGACCCGACGGTGCCTGGATGGTAAGCGCCGATAAAAAATATTTTGCTGCTGCGCCATCCATCGAAAAGAAAAGTACCGTAGGTGCCGGTGACAGTATGGTGGCCGGCATCACTTATATGCTGCAACAAAAACAAACTTTAAAACAAGCCCTCAATTTTGGTGTAGCCTGCGGCTCTGCCGCCACCATGAATGATGGCACCCAATTATTTAAACCCGAAGATGCACAGCGATTGTATGAGGAAATAAGCAAGTAGGTTTTGTGTTTTCCGTTTACTGTTTTCGGTTTACTGTTTTCAGTTTTGTGTTATCTGAAAGGTATATATCATGCAGGTAAAGCTCCCCATAGGTATGCGGTACAAGGGAGTGACACAACGATGATCCCATGAAATACAAAAGTTCGTAACCAAAAAAAAAACATAGAAGGCAAAAAATTATGGTAAAGCCCTAACAATTTTATAGCACAGCAAATAATCAGCATACTGTTCGAATACCTCCCCGGAACAAGGTCCCGATCTTTTATCGGGAGGGGACGGGGGCAGACCTCCCCTTTAGGGGAAGGGGGCAAACAACTCCTGCAATGCCCCACCCCCCTGTGGCTTCTTACCCAAATGTTCATAGGCTTTTGCGGTGGCTTCCCTGCCCCTGGCGGTGCGTTGTAAAAAACCTTCCTGAATTAAAAATGGTTCATACACTTCTTCCAGTGTGCCGGCCTCCTCGCCTACTGCGGTGGCTATGGTGGTGATGCCTACCGGGCCACCTTTAAATTTATCGATGATGGCATTTAAAATGCGGTTGTCCATTTCATCGAGTCCATGTTCATCTACATTCAATGCTTTTAACGAATGTTGAGTAATGCCAATGTCGATGGCGCCATCATTTAATACCTGCGCAAAATCTCTCACCCTTCTGAGCAGGCCGTTGGCAATACGAGGTGTGCCACGGCTGCGGCGGGCAATTTCTTCGGCAGCATTTATAGTAATGGAAGTATTTAAAATTGCGGCGGAACGGAGAATGATTTTTTGCAGTGTGGCAGCATTATAATACTCCAGCCTCGACTTTATACCAAACCGTGAAAGCAGCGGCGCAGTAAGCAATCCGCTCCGGGTAGTGGCACCAATAAGCGTAAATGGATTGAGGTTGATTTGTACACTGCGTGCATTGGGCCCACTGTCTATCATGATGTCGATGCGGTAATCTTCCATGGCTGCATAGAGGTATTCTTCTACCACATTGCTGAGGCGGTGTATTTCATCAATGAACAATACATCGTTGGTTTCAAGATTTGTGAGCAGGCCGGCAAGGTCGCCTGGCTTTTCAATAACCGGGCCACTGGTTTCTTTTATTTTTACGCCCAGTTCGTTGGCAACAATGCGGCTAAGGGTAGTTTTGCCCAGGCCGGGCGGGCCGTGAAATAAAATATGGTCCAGCGCCTCTCCCCTTATTTTGGCTGCCTTTATAAAAATGCGCAGGTTTTCTATGGTTTGTGGCTGGCCCGAAAAATCGGCCATTTCGCTGGGCCGTATATTATTTTCAAATTCCTTTTCTGCTGCTGTTTGCTGTGTTCCGTCGCTATTTAAATTGGGGTTTGCCATTTGGTAAAAATAATAAATTAACGGGTGTGCGGGGGTAATTTAAATGGTGGATGGTGTAAAGGCTATTGAAGTTAAAATAATACAGGCCGGGCTTGCACCCGGCCTGAAACATTTAAAAGCAGCAAATAAATTATTTTATAAGTTTTAAACTGAAAGGGTATTTATACAATTTTCCTTCATTGGTTTTTATGGTGGCAATAATTACAAATACAAGGGAAAGTAACAAAACCAGCCATATCAGTAAAAGGCCAATAATGGTAATAGCAAGAACGATACAAGCAATTAAAACTGTTATCTGAAAGTTGAGGGATTCTTTGGCATGTTCCCGTACAAATGCTGATTCATCTTTTTTCATTAAATAAATAATCAGGGGTGCAAGAAACCCAACTGCTATGGTAAGTATATGCGAAAGAATGGCCATTGTTTTTTCATCGCTGGTTGGCGCCAGTACCGGTTCGGTATCTGTACCGAGATAAGTGTTTTGTTCCATAATTTAATTTTTTGTGTTAAAATAAATTATTCTTTTGGTAATTCATAGCATTGAAAATAAAAAGTAAAATATACCACTCTCCTGTTTACCCGGCCTACCCTTCCCATTCACCAATACCCTGCCTTATAATTGCCCAGTCATCCGTAGTACAATCCACAATAGTTGAGGGCACCATGCCTCCATTGCCACCATCAATTACAAAATCTACCAGGTGGGCAAATTTTTCATAGATAATTTCCGGGTCGGTATAATCTTCTACCATTTCGCCGGGCAGTGAAGTGCTTATAATCGGGTTATCCATCGCAGCCAGAATATGATGGCAAATAGTATTATCCGGAATACGAAGCCCGATAGTGCTTTTTTTACTCTGCAAAATTTTTGGCACCAGCTTACTGGCGGGTAATATAAATGTGTATGGGCCCGGCAGGTAATTCTTTAGCATTCTGTATAGCGGCGTATCAATGCTTTTTGTATAATCACTCATGCGGCTGAGGTCGCTGCAAATGAATGACAGTTGTGCCTTTTGCGG
>JANMVB010000412.1:0-2650 GCA_031392305.1 Ferruginibacter sp. | reverse complement strand
TTTGCACGATTCTATAAACCTACCGAACAACAGCTTCGACAAATCGAAGCCCAGTTGCCCGAATTAGAAGCAGAAATTGATTTCCTTAAAATTCAGTATTTGTCATCAGACACGATTATCCAGGAAGCGAAAGACCTGTATAATAATTGGCAGAACCTACCATTTGAAGAAAAGCGCTCTATAGTGGAAACCATTACAGAACAGATTGTTATCGATACCGGCACCATTGATATTTCCCTTTCATACCTCCCCACACCCCACCTTTCTCAAAATGGTGGAAATAAGCAACACAACCGCAGGGGTTCATAGATGCAATCAGCATAAAACTTGCCGGAAATTCCAATGCAATTTTAGCCCTTGATATGGTAACTTTTCTTTCTTCCATCGGTTGCCGCATTACTTCCAGTACGGTACGTTTAAACTCCGGCAATTCATCTAAAAATAATACGCCATTGTGTGCAAGGGAAATTTCACCCGGCTGTGGATTGCCACCACCACCAACCAATGCTACATCACTAATGGTATGGTGCGGCGACCGGTAAGGCCTTTTAGAAATGAGTGTAGCGTTCTCCGGTAGTTTACCCGCCACGCTGTGAATTTTTGTTGTTTCCAACGCTTCCTGTAAAGAGAGTGGTGGCAGAATTGTTGGCAAACGCTTGGCCAGCATGGTTTTTCCGGCCCCGGGCGGGCCTATTAAAATTGCATTGTGGCCACCGGCAGCAGCAATTTCCAGGGCACGTTTTATATTTTCCTGTCCCTTTACATCGCAGAAATCAATTTCAAAATCGCTTTGTGCAAAAGCAAACTCTTCCCTTGTATTTACAATAATCGGTTCCAGGGTACTTTCATCTTTAAAAAAAGTAATTACGTCATTGATATGGCCAACCCCATACACTTTCAGATTATTCACCATCGCAGCTTCACGGGCATTTTGTTTCGGAACAATCAGCCCCTTAAAATTTTCTTTTCTCGCCTGTATGGCGATAGGCAGCGCACCTTTTATCGGCCTAACGGTGCCGTCTAAACTTAGTTCGCCCATTATTACATAGTCGGTCAATTTCTCGGGGTTCACCAATTGTTCGCTGGCACCAAGGGTAGCCATTGCAATGGGCAGGTCGAAGGCGGTACCGCTTTTCCTGATATCTGCGGGGGCAAGATTTACAATCAGGCGGGTACGGGGCATGTAAAAATTATTGTCTTTAATAGCACTCTCTACCCGGAGCAAGCTTTCCTTTACCGCCCCATCCGGAAGCCCCACAATAATTGCCTCCGATTTGCCCTGGTTATTAATATTTACCTCCACGGCAATCGTAATGGCCTCTACTCCATATACAGCGCTACCGTAAGTTTTCACCAGCATGGATACAATTTTTTAGTTGATTGCTGAAAGTAAGGAATCTAATCTGGTTTCAAAAAGTTTTTGTGTTTTTTGTTCATTAAAAAGGTTTTTGTCCAAACGATGTATCTCCTGTCAGCATCGTTGTGTCACTCCCTTGTACCGCATACCTGTGGGGAGCTTTACCTGCATGATAACTATCCTGGTTCTTTCATTACCGTTACAAACCCCGGTATTTGATTGCGTTAAAACATCATTTAAAAATTACTCAATACACTGAGTAAAATTACTCACTGAACTTTTTAATCCTATTAAACAGTAAGCAATTGCCTGTCCATGATGACTAAAAACAAACTATCCGAATCAGTTAATAATCCTTTCCTGAATTTTTAATTCAAAGGTTACCTACTTTTAAAAAGTTGGCAACCGTCACTGAACCTCTATTAATTTCAGGTGGAAAATAAAAATAATAATTCCATACGGGCAGGCCGCTGTTGTGTCTCCGGACCAACAGCCTTAGCGCATAAAAAATATTTAATTTTAAAAACAAAGAACCTCCAAATTAATTAAGCAAACATGAGCCATCAATACTGTGGGAAAAGCCTAATTGAAAAACAATTGCTCAATGGATGCCGGATAGGAACGAAAAGCACGGTGAGGCCTTGTGCATGGGCCTGTGCCGGACTTGCAGTGCATAGCCGGAACAAATGCTGATATTATACATGAAGCCGATAGCCCACAATTTTTGTATCAGCAGCACAAATTATCAGCATCAACTATTTAGGGGATTAAAACCAACTGGTACTTTTCTTTCTGCTTCTGCCGCCGAGGCCGAGGGCGCCCAATAATGAACGCACAATGGTGGTGCCTGCGGTGCGTACCATACTTTTTACAATAGTGTTGTTTGCAACTTTTTCAAAGGTTGACGCTTCTTCCTTTGCAGCTTTTTTTGAAGTGGTGGCTTTGGCTGCTTCGGCGGTATTTTCGGCAGCCTCTTCCAGTTTTGCATTTAATATTTCGTAGGCACTTTCAGTGTCGATCGTTTGATTGTATTTGGCTACCATTTTTGACCGGCCCACAATAGTATCAATTTCATTATCAGTTAACACATCCATCCGGCTGCGGGGAGAGCACAACATTACATGGGCCAACGGAGTGGGTATGCCTTTTTCGTTGAGCATGGTAACGAGTGCCTCGCCAATACCCAATTGGGTGATGAGGTCTTCGGTTTTATAATATTCAGTTTCCGGGTAATTTTCGGCTGTTTGCTTTATTACCTTTCTATCGGCAGCGGTAAAGGCACGTAAAGCATGC
>JANMVB010000244.1:0-4043 GCA_031392305.1 Ferruginibacter sp. | reverse complement strand
ATAGTATTTTATAAAATTAAATTTGAAAAGCCATTACCTGCAAGGTATTTGCTGCTGGCTGCCTGCTTTATTTGCCAGTTGTTTTTATACGATGATGGTGGCCGTAGCTGGAATTATATTTCATTTCCCCGCTATGCTGTGATGTTATTCATTTATTACATTGTATTCCTGCTCACCTTTAATAATTATTTGCCTTTCCTAAAAAATAAAGTCCTGCTTTTTTTGGGAAAAATTTCATTTAGCCTGTACCTGTTTCACGATTTGGTGGGTACTAAAATTATTATCCCTGGACTTATTAAATATTTGCAGGTGAATTTTTGGCTGGCGGTTATTATAGCATTGGTCATTGTTATTACCCTTGCATATTTTATAGCTTCTTTTATTGAGAAGCCTGCCATGAATTATATAAGGGATAAGTATAAAAAAAATAGCAGATAAACGCTATCCAAGATACCTGTGCCAGTATTCATTTTTACAAACCACCCTCAATTTTGATCTTGAAAAATGATATCACCTTGGGGTTGAATACAATTTTTATTTCTTCTATTTGGTTATTTGAATATTCAATTAGTAGCAAAATATAAGGGCCCTTCATCGTTACAGCAATCATTAAAAAACTTAAAAAATTTACAGAATAAATTTTTATCTTTCGTAATCAAGTAAGGTAACTAACATACTCTAAACTGTTTCTCCCCTTTAACCCCTTCTAATACTGTTACTATCCTTACCGCAGATCATTTCTTCAATTAAGAATGTATTCTTATGCTGTTTACAGTTTAGCTGTAAAAGCAATATCAATCCCTATGGTAATTCCTGATTCGCTGTGTGTAAAAATTTGCGATTGATAAAAATTTAAACTTGAAAATTTAAAAGCCATGAATAATTTAAACAAATTTTTTTTTAGCTTCCTGTCAATTGTAACCATAGGATTATTTAGCCCAAAAAAATCTTTCGCTACAATTTTTACAATTGATATCTCATTATCCGGAGGTCAGGAAGTTCCGGCAAATCCCTCAACAGGATTGGGAAATTTAACCGGAACTTATGATGATGCAACAAATACATTAAGTTTTAATCTTGTCTTCACTGGTTTAGCGAGTACTACAACGATGGCTCATTTTCATGGCCCTGCTGCACCTGGTGTGAATGCTTCGCCTATAATTGCTTTTGCAGCATTTCCAACAGGTGTAACATCCGGGAGTTATTCAAATAGTTATGTACTAACTGCTGCACAGGAAACACAGCTACTTTGCGGTCTTTGGTATGTAAATATTCATACGGCTGCTTCTGGTGGAGGGGAAATAAGGGGCCAGTTAAAAGAAGCTGCATCCTTATCATTTGATATTACTTTAGCCGGTACCCAGGAAGTTCCGTCAAATCCCTCTACCGGGATAGGAAATTTAACCGCAACTTATACCGATGCCACAAATACGTTAAGCTTCAACCTTGTGTTCACTGGTTTGGCAAGTACAACAACGGTGGCTCATTTTCATGGCCCTGCTGCAGTAGGTGTCAATGCTTCACCTGTAATTGCTTTTGCAGGATTCCCAACCGGCGTAACATCGGGAAGTTATTCAAATAGCTACGTACTAACTGACGCACAAGAAACCCAGCTTCTTACAGGGCTTTGGTATGTAAATATTCACACTGCTACATCTTCGGGTGGAGAAATAAGAGGTCAGTTGAAAGAAGGTTCATTACCATCAAATTGCAATCCTCCGCCACCCGTTATTTCTTCTTTTAGCCCTGCCAGTGGTCCGGTTGGTTCAAGCGTAAATATAACAGGTACAAACTTTAATGCAGTGCCAGCCAATAATATTGTATATTTTGGTGGGGTAAGGGCAACGGTAACCGCAGGTACCATTACCAGCTTAACTGTAACTGTACCATCAGGCGGCATTTATCAGCCCATATCTGTACTTGATAATAGTACAGGCTTAACCGGTTATTCATCTAAACCATTTATAAATACTTTCACCAATCCTTTTGGAACAGGGATACCTGCTAACTTTTATAAGCCCAAGGTTGATTTTACTGCGGGTACTAATCCACGTAATGTTGCAGCCGGCGATTTGGATGGAGATGGCAAGCCCGACCTGGTGGTTACTAACGGAAGCTCTAATACACTATCCGTACTGCGTAATATTTCCACCACAGGCAGTATCAGTACCGCTTCGTTTGCCGCTAAAGTAGATTTTCCTACGGGTACCTTTACTGCGTATGTTGCAATTGGCGATGTGGATGGAGATGGCAAGCCCGACCTGGTAGTTGTTAATAATAATAATATATCCATACTCCGCAATACTTCTACTTCAGGCATTATTGATGCAACTTCTTTTGCCGCTAAAGTAGATTTTGACCTCGTTTTTACCGGTCCTGCTTCGGTTGCAATCGGCGATTTGGATGGAGATGGCAAGCCAGAACTGGTGGCTGCAAATTCAGGCAGTGCTTCTGTATCAGTGCTGCGCAATACTTCCACGCCAGGCAGTATCAATGCATCTTCTTTTGCCACCAGGATTAACTTTACTACCGGAGGTAATACCCAGTCTATTGCTATCGGCGATGTGGATGGGGATGGCAAGCCCGACCTGGTGAGTGCTAATTCAAGCGCTGCTTCTGTATCAGTATTGCGCAATACTTCTACTTTGGGCAGTATAACTGCGTCTTCATTTGCTCCTAAAGTTGACTTTACTACGGGCCCAACTCCCCGTTCTGTTGCTATCGGTGATGTGGATGGAGATGGTAAGCCAGACCTGGTGGTCGCTAATTCGGAGGCTACCAATACTACTTTATCAGTGCTACGCAATACTTCCACTCCAGGCACAATCAGTGCCGACGCAATAGTTGACTTTACTACAGGGACTGCTCCGCGTTCTGTTGCAATCGGTGATTTGGATGGAGATAATAAACCCGACCTGGTGGTTGCAAATGAAAATGCTACATCTATATCAGTGCTGCGCAATACAACCACTACCGGTATTGATATATCTTCTTTTGCTGCTAAAGTTGATTTTACTACCGGTACTACTCCTGTTTCAGTTACCATTGCTGATATTGATGGAGATGGTATCCCTGAAATTGCATCAGCTAATGGCACTGCAGCCTCAGTTTCAGTTTTTCAAATAAATCTTTCCGCACTACCTGTTACGCTAAGCAACATTAGGGCATTCCAAAAAAATGCCGGCGTGCAGATTGAATGGACAACACAGCAGGAAATTAATATAGACAAGTATGAAGTAGAGCGGTCACAGAACGGCCGGGATTTTGTTAAACTGGGCAGCGTACCTGCAATAGGAAATAGTAGTATTGTTATAACCTATAACTTGTTTGATCCTAATCCTTTCACCGGGTTAAATTTTTACAGAATAAAAATAATTGAAGGAGGGCAGGTAAAATATAGCGGGGTTGTAAAGGTTACCATTACCAATAGTACTGTAAACAGGATAAACATTTATCCTAACCCGATAAACGGTAACACCATTGTTTTACAGATGAACCTGCAAAAGGGCAATTATATCATCAGCTTAACAAATAAGCTGGGCCAGCAGTTAGTAACAAAAGTGATAGGCCATTCAGGTGGTTCAGCAACTGAAAACATAGAGCCTTCAAAACCACTTGTTGCAGGAGTTTACCAGCTAAGATTGTCAGGCAATGGAATTGATATTATTCATCAGGTAATAAAAAATTAGCAACTATACTTCGCTACGGGTAAAAAAGTGAATACACTTTTTTACCCGTAGCGTATGGTTTTTTTCATTAGAAGATTAGTGCAAAATTCAGCACTGCCCATTAGTGGTAATTTTGATGCCGGACTAAGGGTCTAAAAAGTCGATAAATAATTAAACCAATTTCCTTATTCATATTTCACCCCTACCCTTAGGGCTTTCAATCCACTTACACCCTGTAATTCTTCCAGTTCCAGGTGCTCCAGGTCATCTATTAAAAACCCTGCCATCTGCAATTGCCGGATATAGCCATAATATTCAAATGCATCTTTTTCATTATAATAAACCATGGCAATTTTTCCTACCTGGGTAAGCCGC
>JANMVB010000135.1:0-4443 GCA_031392305.1 Ferruginibacter sp. | reverse complement strand
TTTCAGTAACATTTGCGGCTGCCGGTGGCAAGGCAGGTACAACAGGTAAAACCGGTGCACTTTTTACAACCACATCTTTTACAATTGGTTCAGACGGCTCTATAAGCTTTTTTGATTCTGTTGCTTTTACAATTTCTGTAGTTGGCTGAGGTGCCGGTAATATTGTTGCAGCCGGAACATTTTTAACAGGTGTTATTGAAACAGGTATTGTTGGTTTAACGATGGGGTCAGCTTTCCTAACAATTTCTTTTGGAGGTTCATTTTTTGCAACTACAGATACCTGTTTATTCTCCACTGTTTTGTTAGCGGCTATTTCTGCTGGTATCGTTTCCTTTTTGGGGGTTGCTATTTTTGCTACAATGATTGCTGGCTTTTTTTCCGGCAACGGTGGTGGCGTTGCTGTAGGTTTATCCAGTACAGGTTGCTTTTTAGGCGCTGCAATAACCGCTTCATTTTTTGCTGCACTTGCTACATCTGGTTCAGTGGCAGTTGGGCTATTGTTTGATTTTTCCGTTTCTTTTTTAGCCAGGTTAAGTTTTGCAATATCCTGTTCCGATTTTTTTTGTGCTTTTACAAATGAAAGGTTATCATCAAGCTGTAATGCCTGCAGTTTTTTATAAAGGATTTGTGCCCTGTAATTTATTGCCCGTTTCAGTAATATGCTACCGGTTGCCGAACTGTATGTCCGTGTTTTAGTAGTGATCCAGTTACCTTTCAACTGCATCATTGTATCATTCATAGTAAGGTTAACTTCACCACTCCATTTTACGCCTTTTGGTGGCTCTTCACTATAATTGTTTGTAACAAATTCAACATCATCAATAAAAAGTTTTTCACCCTTTCGCTTCATCTTAATTCTTTTTATTCCAATCTCTTCTTTACCATCAAATTGAAATGAAATATAAGAGTAGCCCGTAAGTTTTCCTTTTTCTTCGCTGATGGCTATTTCATAAGGCAGGTATTTATTAGTAGTGTGGTTGAATAATTCCCCTTTCCATAAGCCGGTTATATCCACCTCTTCTGCAGATTGCGCTTGCACAAAAAAAGGCATGGGCAGCAGGCATAAGATGAAAATTATTTTTTTAAGCAGGCGTGTTTTCATTGATAAGTGTATTGGTCATAGATTTAATATTCATAGTGGACAGGTGAATTTTATTAAGTAACGTATCCAGGTGCTCCCTGTTGTGTAATCCTTTACCATACCATTTATCGTAATACATCAGTAAAATGCGAAAACATTCTTTTACATTATTTTCAAGCAAATAGCCGACCGCATTTTTTGTTTCCAATCCACCAAGCCTTTTTTGTATTCTCATTACAGCAGTTACCAGTTTTTCTTTTTCAAATTTTCCATATTCTTCAGCCAGGTAATTTAATCTTTCCTCAAAAGGGATATCAAAAAAACTAATGGGGCTGCTGCGCATTTGATGCCACAATGCACCCGGAATATTTATTAAACCTATCCGCTGGCTCTCATCTTCCACGTAAATAAAATCATGTTTACCATCATCCGTTGTAGCAGGTGTTCCGTTGATTAATAAGCTTTTTTGTAATGCCTGCTGTTTTGCGCTGACTGCATACAATTCTTTCGCAAGCAGGTTTTCGAACATTTCCTGTGAAGGTTGTTCGGCTTCTCCCAATGCACCAAAAGCAGATCCTTTGTGATTGGCCAACCCTTCAAGGTTTATGGTGGATTTACCCATTTCTTTTAGCTCCTTTAATACCAGCGTTTTGCCTGATCCTGTATATCCACCAATTATATTTAACAAATATTTCTTTTCAAACTGAGCCCTTGCCCAATGACGGTACGCTTTGTAACCACCGGTAAGGGTATAAACTTTATAGCCATATAAATCCAACAACCATGCTACACCTGCGCTACGCATACCACCCCGCCAGCAATGTACCAAAACGCAATTGGCAGTAGTTAAAGAACCATGTTCATCTATAATTTTTTTATGCTCATTAAAGTTTACAGCACTTCGCCTCGTAGCAATTATTTCTTCTGCTTCTTCTACCATTTTTCGCATCTTCACGCCAAAATAATCAAGCCCTATTTTAATAGCATTTTGCCTGCTTTGTTGTTTGTATGCAGTACCAACTACTTTCCTTTCTTCGTCGGTAAATAAAGGCATATTGTATGCACCTGGTATATGTGCATGTGTAAACTCCCCTGGGCTTCTAACATCCAGTACCGGGTTTAATTCAGCGAGCTCTAAAAATTGTTCTATAGTAATTCTTTGTATTGCCATTTTTGTAACATGCTATTTTTTGTTGTTCCGGCAGAAATATTTCAATTAAGCTTTATGGGCGTCGCACTCTTGTACTACATACCAATGTGGATCAATAATTACGTTTTAAGTTAACCACTTCAAATTATATAATTAAATGGTAGGCAAAGCTCCAAATTGGTATGTAGTACAAGGGAGTGACACAACGATGCTGACCATTGCTTCGCCGCCTGTACAACAAAAAAATTATGCAGCGAAGGTACTAAAAGATAAAGCCGCCAAATAAATCAGCGGCTTTGTTATTCAATTCAGTTTTTATATTTATCCATTCATCGAAGTAAGGAACTCGGCATTGTCTTTTGTACCCTTCATGTTTTTTAGCAACGTATTCAATGCTTCTTCGGGGTTCATATCGGCCATGTGCTTGCGCAATACCCACATGCGTTGAAAGGTTTCTTTATCCAGCAACAAATCGTCCCTTCTTGTAGAAGAAGCAACAATATCAATGGCCGGATAAATACGGCGGTTACTCAACCTTCTGTCAAGTTGCAGCTCCATATTACCAGTACCTTTAAATTCTTCAAAAATTACTTCATCCATTTTACTTCCGGTATCAACCAGCGCTGTTGCAATAATGGTTAACGATCCGCCAAATTCAATTTTACGGGCTGCCCCAAAAAACTGTTTTGGTTTTTGCATGGCGTTGGCTTCCACACCACCACTCAACACTTTACCACTTGATGGTGCTACCGTATTATGCGCCCTTGCCAACCGTGTAATACTATCTAATAATATCACCACATCATGGCCGCACTCTACCAGGCGTTTTGCTTTTTTCAAAGCAATGGTAGAAACTTTAACATGCTTTTCTGCAGGCTCATCAAAGGTAGAAGCAATTACTTCTGCTTTTACACTGCGTTCCATATCTGTTACCTCCTCCGGCCTTTCATCTACCAATACAATCATCAAATAACACTCCGGGTGATTTTGTGCAATGGCATTTGCAAGCTCTTTCAGCAACATGGTTTTACCCGTTTTTGGTTGGGCAACAATTAATCCACGCTGGCCTTTACCAATGGGCGTAAACAGGTCCATTATCCTTGTGCTGTAATTATTCGACTCTGTAGTGAGGTTTAATTTTTCGAAAGGAAAAAGTGGTGTCAGGTAATCAAAAGGCACCCTGTCCCTTACCTCATCGGGGCTTTTACCATTAATGGTTTCAACCTTTAGTAAGGCAAAATACTTTTCACCTTCTTTGGGTGGCCTTACAGAGCCGTAAACTGTATCGCCGGTTTTTAAGCCAAACAATTTTATCTGCGATGGGGATACATAAATATCATCAGGAGATGAAAGGTAATTGTAATCACTGCTTCTTAAAAAGCCATACCCATCGGGCATCATTTCCAATACACCTTCGCCTAAAATGATACCATCAAATTCTATATTAAAAACCTGTGTATCCCTTCGCTGCTGGTATTGTTTATTGGGATATTTATCCTGCTGGTAATTATCGTTTTGTTGCAGCTCCGGTTGTTGTTGCTGAATATCTTCTTCCTGCAATAATGAGGCTATTGCTGCCGGGATGGTACTTTGCTCACTGGTTATAGGTTGCAAATCTTCATCATCTTCATCCTCTTCCGGCTCAGGTTTTTTTACAACCTTTTTCCTGTCAGTTGGTTGCTCAAATTTTCTCACAGGTTTATTTTCTGCCCTTGGTTCAGGTGCTGCCTCTTCCTTTGTATTTTCCTGCGTGGGGGGTGTTTCGCCGCCTGTAGTAATAGCCGGTGATTTTAATGTGCGTTTGCGTTTTGGTTTCTCCTCATCACCGCTTTTGCCTGCTGTATTCATAATGGATTTATTGTTCAGGATCTTGAGAATCAACTCCTGTTTGTCTATTTTTTTAAAATTGGGAATAGATAATTGCTCAGCAATATCCTGCAACTCAGGAACGAGCATATCGTTCAGTTGTGAAATGTCGTACATAAAAAAGTGAAAAAGATTTTCTTCAAAAATCGGGTCTTAAAGTCTGAAAAGCAAAATGAGAATTTATATTGATTGGAATGGGACTGTCTGATGCAGTGAATGATTGGAAAGACCTTATCAGCATTATTCCGATGCAATATTAAGCTGTTTTTTCATAACAAAATAATTTTTTTGGGTAACCAACTATTTATCCATGTGGAGCAGAAGTGGCGACGCTCCGTTCAAAAGT
>JANMVB010000675.1:0-1569 GCA_031392305.1 Ferruginibacter sp. | reverse complement strand
GGAAACAAGAAGAATTTTATGCGTTTCTTTTGTTACATTGGCGCCACGGGCAGTGTGTTACTTTTCTTTTTTAAAGATTACAATAGTTTGTGGCTGGGCATTTTGGCCTTTATGATGGCGGCCATGGGATATGCAGGCAGTCTTGTTTTTTACAACGCCTACCTGCCCGAAATTGCAGCAGAAAAAGACAGGGACAGAATTAGTGCAAGGGGTTTTTCGTTTGGTTATATTGGTAGTGTGATTATGCAACTTATAGGGTTTTCGTTGGTATTAATTTTGCCCGATTCCGGGTTGGCTTCGAGAATTACTTTTTTACTGGTAGGGCTTTGGTGGGCAGGTTTTGCACAGATAACTTTTGCCCGGCTGCCTGATAATATAGTAACACCTGCAAAAGTGAAAGGCAATATTTTTAAAGATGGTTTTTTAGAAGTTAAAAAAGTATATGGTGAAATAAAGGGATTGCCTGTTTTAAAAAGGTTTTTGCGTGGCTTCTTTTTTTACAGCATGGGGGTACAAACCGTAATGCTGGCTGCAACATTGTTTGGCAGTAAACTGCTGCAGTTGCCCGATACCAAACTTATTATTACAGTGGTGATTATTCAACTGGTTGCCATTCCCGGTGCGATACTTATGAGTAAATTATCGGCCAGGTTTGGCAATATAAAAGTATTGATGGGTGTTGTATTTATGTGGATATTTATTTGCGTAGCAGCCTTTAATGCGGCTACACTTGCAGAGCCTTTGCAACCGGCCCATGCAAATATCCAGGCATTAAAAATTGAAAGAACAACCGCCACCGAACAAAATGACTTATCAAAAATTGCTGCACTTGATAAAAATATTACCTTACTCGAAGAGGAGTTAGCACCGCTGCAAACCCCCATTGAATATAGGTTTTACGCACTTGCTATTGCAGTGGGTTTGGTGATGGGTGGTATTCAATCGCTCAGCAGGTCAACATTTTCTAAATTGATGCCCGAAACAAAAGACACTTCTTCCTATTTTACTTATTACGACCTTACAGAAAAAGTTGCCATTGTAATTGGCATGATCAGCTTTGGTTATATTGGTGAAATACTAAGCATGAAATTTTCGGTATTATCGCTCATTGTATTTTTTGTGATAGGATTAATATTTCTATTTTTTGCTTTGAAGAAGCAACAGTTAATTCAACAAAAATTGTAACCCATGAAATTATATGCTATCAACACCGGGCATTTTAAATTAGATGGCGGTGCCATGTTTGGCGTAGTACCAAAAAGCATCTGGAATAAACTTAACCCGGCTGATGAAAATAATTTGTGCAGTTGGGCACTGCGTAGTTTATTGATTGAAGATGATGGTAAGCTTATTTTGATTGACAATGGCATGGGTGATAAACAGGATGCAAAATTTTTTGGGCATTACTATTTACACGGCGACGACACATTAGATAAGTCACTTGCCAGGCATGGTTTTACAAAAGATGACATTACTGATGTAATACTCACCCACCTGCACTTTGATCATTGTGGCGGAAGCATTGTAAAGGTTGGTGAAAAGTTATTGCCCGCTTTTAAATACGCTACT
>JANMVB010000636.1:0-2706 GCA_031392305.1 Ferruginibacter sp. | reverse complement strand
GCCCGGTGAATTTAATACACCACATGGGATTGACTTGGATTTACAAGGTAATTTTTACGTAGCCGACAGAGATAATAATCGTATTCAGAAATTTGATGCGAATGGAACGTTTTTGAAAGAGTGGAAAAATGATTCGGCCGTACAATTATATTCTTTAACTATTGATAAAGCAAATAATGATTTATTTGCAATAGATTATTCGACCATTCTTGGTACGATAATTAAGGGTTCTGATATTATCCAGTTTGATTCCTCATTAAATTTTTTGACCCGGTTTGGAAGAACAGGTTCATACGAAGGACCAGTCTGCCGGTATCACGATATTGTTATTGACAACCAGGGGAATTTATATGTTGGCGATATTCTTGGCAACACGATTCAAAAGTTCAAAAAAGTTTCATCGCATTGACGAAGAAGTACGAACGCACATCACGGTTTGGCAATATGGCCGGGCGAGCCCGTTGCCATGGTTCGGTGTGTCACGAATGAAAAGAATAGATATTTCTTTTCAATGTTGTATAAAAGATGGTAGTAGGTCTACCACATACGTTGTACAGACGGAGTATGTAAACCACCTGAAGGTGCTGTGTTCAAAAGACATGGTGCTGAACGTTCAGGAAAAGCTGCCTGTAAAGGCATCAGGTAAGTGTAAAGAAGCTGAACGAAAGTAAACCGACCGAAGAAGTGTCGAAAAGGCTCCTTGTTGTTAAAAGTATCGATCTCGAACTGTTGATACGAAAGACTGTAGCAGTTATCTGTTTACCGGCTGCAGAACAACCGGCATTAAGGCGGCAGGATCTTTACACAGGCTTTTATACGAAACGTGAGAGGCTTACCGGTTGATGTGCAATGAAGCTTTGCAGGAAGTTTTTTTAGAAGCGACTGTTCAATAAATATTTTACAGTTCATACTGCAACTCAATCTTGTCTTAGACAGGAGATGCAACCGAAAGCGTCGGACGAAGCCATAGTAGCTATGAAGTCTTTGTAATGAAGATGGAGTGAAGGGCTTCGGTTATCCAGTCACATTATTTTATCACAACCATTAAAACAATGGGAGGATTGTAAAAGAAAATGACAAAATCATTACCCATTAGTAAACGGATGCTGTATGACAGCTACCTGAAAGTTATTGCCAAAGATGGAGGTGCAGGAATAGACAAGCAGAGCATAGATATGTTCAATGAAGAGTTGAAAGATAACCTGTACAAAATCTGGAATCGTATGACCTCGGGCAGTTATTTTCCACCACCTGTACGAACGGTATTTATTCCAAAAAAGCAAGGCGGAAAAAGACCATTGGGGATACCCACAGTTAGTGACCGCATTGCACAAGGAGTAGTAAAAGATTACTTAGAGCCTTCATTAGAAACAATCTTTCATTCAAGTAGCTATGGCTACAGGCCAGGCAGAAGTGCACACGATGCAATCAAACAATGCCGGGATAACTGTATCAAATATGCGTGGGTAATAGATGTAGATATAAAAGGGTTCTTTGACAACATCAGCCATGGGATCATGCTGCAGCTATTGCAGCAACATACTACAGAAAAGTGGGTGTTGTTGTATGCAGAGCGTTGGCTCAAAGCAGGAGTAGAACAGGAAAATAAAAGCATAATGGCAAGAACAAAAGGTACACCACAGGGTGGTGTAATAAGCCCATTACTTGCTAATCTGTATCTGCATCATGGTTTTGACAAATGGATGGATGAAGTGTATCCTCAAAATCCGTTTGAACGCTATGCAGATGATATTGTGATTCATTGCAGCAGTAAGGAGGAAGCCGAAAAGTTATTGGAAAAACTGAAAACAAGAATGCAGGAATATGAATTAGAACTGCATCCTGAAAAGACAAAGATTGTGTATTGCAAAAACTATCAGCGCCTTGAGCGGCATGATGATGAAAGCTTCACTTTTCTAAGTTATAGTTTTCAGCCAAGAACTATTAAATCAAAATTTGGCGGAGCAAAGCGGTTATTGGTGTTTGGTGCTGCTATCTGTAATGCTGCAAAAACAACTATCAGAACAGTAATCAAAACGGTGCTGCCTACGCAATGGAACACCCAAAAATTAGAATGGTTTGCACAGCGGCTCAATCCTAAAATACGGGGCTGGATCAATTATTACTCATTGTTTAACAGAGATGAAGCACATGGCGTATTTTATTATTTGAATGAACTAATCCGAAAGTGGATAAAGAACACATATAAGATATGCGGCAAAAAGAAATTGTATAAGAAATATCAATTGATACAAGCCGAAAACCCATTGTTGTTTTATCATTGGAAGATTGGAATAAAAGCATGATTGGATAACAAGAGCCGTATGAAGGGAGACCTTCACGTACGGTTCTGTGAGCGGCTTGAGCTGAAATGCTTTTGCCTACTCGACTGGCACACGAACCATTCGCTGGGTTTTACAAATCAGCATTAATGTATTTGTTTTCAAAACATATTTAGGGCTTATCGACGATTTATTAAGAAAATGGTTTCTGCCACGAACCATGGCAGGGGAGGTAGCTTCTACGGAGCTCAGCCTGATGCGGTTTTCCTTATGCCGAATATTTTTAAAAATATTTTTAACCTGACGCCAATACTGCCTCCATTCCCTCTTGTTCTCTGCGATTAATTTATCCTGTTATATTGCAGGTAAAGCTCCCCACAGATTTTCAGTACAAGAGTGCGACGCAACGATGTACCACATAGCA
>JANMVB010000611.1:0-2082 GCA_031392305.1 Ferruginibacter sp. | reverse complement strand
CCATCCTGCACAGGCCTTGCCTTGCCAATGGAGGTTTCATAATACTCCTGCGGCACCTGCCCGCTGATGCTCCGGTACAAAGCTTTGTGCTCAAAATACAATACCGGGTTGGGGTCGTTGATTGCTGCAATCAGCAAACCTTTTGCATCCATAGGTGTGGAAGGATAAACTACTTTTAAGCCGGGTGTATGTACAAACCAGGCCTCATTGCTCTGGCTGTGAAAAGGCCCTGCGCCTACGCCACCACCGGTTGGCATTCTTATCACTACATCAGCATTTTGGCCCCAGCGGTAATGCATTTTTGCGAGGTTATTTACTACCTGGTTAAAGCCCACTGTTACAAAATCAGCAAACTGCATTTCCATCACAGTTTTAAATCCTTCAAGCGACATACCGAGGCAGGCACCAACAATAGCGCTTTCGCAAATGGGTGTGTTACGTACCCTTGCTTTACCAAACGTTTCTACAAAGCCTTCAGTTATTTTAAATGCGCCGCCATATTCTGCAATATCCTGCCCCATCAGCACAAGGTTGCCGTGTTGCTCCATGCTTTGGTGAAGGCCCTCTTTAATGCCTTCAATAAAGCGCTTTTCATTTGTTTGCAAACCTGCGGCGCCGGCTTCCTTTAATGAATTAATTTTTACCACAGGTGAACTTCCTGCTTTTACAACCGGTATTGCATACACATCTTTTATCTCTTCTATTGTGTCAGCCACTACTGATGGCGATGCATAGCCCTCCTTTAATTCTGAATCAATATATTCTTTAAATTCGTTGCGTATATCCGTAACAGATTGTTCGCTTAAAACCTGCTGCTCCACCAGGTATTTTTCAAATGTGATGATAGGATCTTTTTGTTGCCACAGATCAAATAAATGATTGGGCACATACTTAACGCCACTGGCTTCCTCGTGGCCACGCATGCGAAAAGTCATACATTCAATAAGGTAAGGTTTTTGATTATTGATGCAATAATCCCTTACCCCTTTAATGGTTTCATACACGGTCAGCACATTATTTCCATCAATGCGTACACCTTCCATTCCATAACCTTTGGCTCTTTCTACCAGGCTAAAGCAGCGGTACTGTTCACTTACAGGTGTGCTTAATCCATAACCATTATTTTCAATTACAAAAATTACGGGCAGGTCCCATACTGCTGCTACATTCAATGCTTCATGAAAGTCGCCTTCGCTGGTACCGCCTTCGCCGGTAAAAGCCAGGGAAACTTTTTGCTCACTCCTTAGCTTATGCGCCAGTGATACACCATCTGCTATGGCAAGCTGGGGGCCCAAATGAGAGATCATGCCACAGATATGATGGGCTGCGTTACCAAAATGAAAACTTCTTTCCCTGCCTTTACTGTAACCATCTTTGCTGCCCTGCCACTGTTTAAATAATTTATTGAGCGGCATTTTTCGTGAAGTAAATACGCCGAGATTTCTATGCAGTGGCATTATCCATTCATCTTCCTTTAGCGCAAGGGTAGCGCCAACTGATATGGCTTCCTGGCCAATACCACTAAACCATTTTGATATTTTCCCCTGGCGGAGCAACACCAACATTTTCTCTTCAATCATCCGGGGCAACAGAAGATTTCTATAAAGGCTGAGCAGGGTTTCGTTGGTTAAATTATTCCTGTTAAACTGCATAAAATGTTTGATGTTGTTTTTGGTATTTACTTCCGCGTGATAGCTTTTAAGAAGAGTAGTTCGTTTGATGGCAACTGCTTTTTTCGAGGTATGAAGATAATAATATTAACTGCAATCAACCGGTTAGCACCCGGTAAAGCTTTTCAAATTTTCGTTAGGTATTTTGTTTATCCGGCAGGTTTTAAGTGAGTACTTAAGTAAATGAATAATTTAACCCAGGCAGGTTATCTGCTGCCAGGCGTATTGATAAAACCCGGCAAACCATTTTTAATAATGGCAATACAAAACTTTAAATATTTAATCCGCCACAAACACTTAGCACCTGCCCGGTAATATAAGCACCCAAATTACTTGCAAGAAACAGCGCTGAGTTAGCAATATCATCAGTAGTTCCAAACCTGCCTAATGGAATACCTGTTTTATATTTTTC
>JANMVB010000606.1:0-3944 GCA_031392305.1 Ferruginibacter sp. | reverse complement strand
ATAGCCGCAACAAATGCTGATTTTATTACCAAAGTCCATAGCCCGTAATAAATTTTTTTCAATGAGTTATCATGAGAATATTTATTTTTTGGTATAATAACTACCTGAAAGTGATGACTGTTGAAACGCAGGTTTTACTTTTTATACAAAAGATTTTACTGCAACTCCCCTTAACTTTGCGCCATGATTCAGTTTGATAAATTTACCCTTGATAATGGGTTGAGGGTGGTAGTGCATGAGGATAAAAGCACGCCAATGGTAGTTGTTAATGTTATTTATGATGTAGGCGCCCGGGATGAAAATCCTCAAAAAACCGGCTTTGCCCATTTGTTTGAACACCTGATGTTTGGTGGTAGCATTAATATTCCCGACTTTGATGAACCATTGCAAATGGCCGGCGGCGAAAACAATGCTTTTACCACCAACGATCTTACTAATTATTATTGCCAGTTACCGGCAGAAAATATTGAAACTGCTTTTTGGCTGGAAAGTGACCGTATGCTAAGCCTGGCTTTTGATGAAAAAAGCCTGGAAGTACAGCGAAAAGTTGTGTGTGAAGAATTCAGGGAACATTATATTAATAAACCTTACGGCGATGCCTGGCATAAAATGCGGGGCCTGGCTTATACCACCCACCCCTACAGGTGGATGACGATTGGTAAAGAACTGAAGCACGTGGAAGATGTAACGCTGCAGGATGTAAAGGATTTTTTCTTTAAACATTACACACCCATTAATGCTATTTTGGTAGTGGCAGGCAATGTTACTACAGAAAAAGTAAAAGAGCTGGCCAACAAATGGTTTGGCCCTATTTTACCGGGTGAAAAGTACAACCGTAACCTACCGGTAGAACCCAGACAAACAGCACCCCAGATAATGGAAGTAAAGGCCAATGTGCCCCTGGATGCATTGTATAAATGCTGGCATATTTATCCCCGCCTTGATAAACGTTATTATGTAACCGACCTGATTACAGAAATACTAAGCGGAGGAGGATCTTCCCGTTTGTTTCAGGCTTTGGTAAAAGAAAAACAATTGTTTAGCAATATTGATTGCTCTCATTATGGAAGTACGGATGCAGGCCTGCTTTCTATAGAAGGCAAACTGGTGAAAGGTGTTGACATGCAGGTAGCTGAAGCAGCTTTGATGGAAGAAATTGTAAAACTACAGCAAGAGGGCATCAGCGAAAAAGAGTTGCAAAAAGTAAAGAATAAAACAGAAAGCATGATGGCTTTTGAAGACATGAGTGTAATGAGCCGGGCTACCAGCCTTGCCATGTACGAACTGCTGGGTGATGCTGACCTGATCAACAAAGAGCTGCAAAGTTACCAGGAGGTAACAAGGGAAGAACTGATGCAGGAGAGCCGGAATATTTTTGAAGAAAACAACAGCAATACGCTATACTATTTTGCAAATAACTAAACACAGAATGAACAGAACAATTGCTCCTTTAATAAAAGATGCCATAGAATTTGACCTGCCTTTAAAGCCATACGAAAAATTTATATTGGATAATGGTGTAGAGGTTTTTGCAATCAATGCTGGTGCACAGGATGTACTACAGGTAGAGTTGGTATTTTTTGCCGGTAACAGTTACGAAAAAAACAATGGTGTTGCGGCAGCAACCAATCACCTGCTAAAAAATGGCACATCCACCAAAACCGCCTTCCAGGTAAATGAACATTTTGAATTTTATGGTGCTTATTGCAACAGGGCATGTCATCATGAAACTGCGGTAGTATCATTGCATACTTTAAGCAGGCACCTTCCGGTGCTGCTGCCCGTGATGCAGGAAATGATTACCGACTCAATATTTGCTGAAGAAGAACTACAGATATTTATTCAAAATAGTAAGCAAAAGCTTTCGGTTAATTTACAAAAGTGCGAATTTGTTGCCAATCGCCTGATAGATGCCTGCCTGTATGGAGAGCAGCACCCTTATGGAAAATACCAGGTAGCTGCCGATTATGAGGCCCTTACAACAGATCAGCTAAAAGCACATTTTAAAGAGCATTATGTAAATGGGCGCTGTGTAATTTTTGTAGCAGGAAAATTACCACCAGATATTGCAGCATTATTGAACAATGCATTCGGGAAATTATCTTTAAAAAAGCATGATTATTTAAAACTAACTTATCCTGCAATAACAGCCACTCAAAAAAAGTTGCGCATTAACAATGATGCCAATGGGGTGCAGGGTGCCATTCGTATTGCCCGTCCATTTCCAAACAGATTACATCCCGATTATATGGGGGTAATGGTTTTAAACACATTATTTGGTGGCTTTTTTGGCTCACGCCTTATGGGCAATATCCGGGAAGATAAAGGCTATACCTACGGCATACACAGCTATGTTCAAAATCATATTGATGATAATACTGCCTGGCTCATAAGTACAGAAGCCGGTAAGGATGTAACCGAAGCAACGGTGGAAGAAGTGTATAAAGAAATGAAGATTATAAGAGAGGAGCCCATAGATGAAGAAGAGTTATTGCTGGTACGCAATTATATGATTGGTTCTATTTTGGGAGATCTTGATGGGCCATTTCATATTATCGGACGCTGGAAAAATATTATTTTAAATAACCTCGATGAAGAGTACTTTTATGAATCTATAAAAACCATTAAAACAATTACTGCCGAAGAATTACAGGTACTGGCCCAAAAATATTTGCAACCCGAAGATTTTTATGAATTGATTGTAATTTAAAATAAATACCCTCTTACTACCGTTAACGATTTGTAAACTTAAATATGATAGCTCAAAACCAGCCACATCAATCTGAGGGTAGAAGATATTTGTTAAAAATATTAATCACCACTGTAAATGCATTTATCATTGCGTATATATTGCCCGGCATAGAATTTTACAATATTTTCACTGCCCTGCTGGTTGCCATCATTCTTGCATTTTTAGATGCCATTGTAAAGCCCTTAATTATCGTACTTACTTTGCCGGTAACAATTGTAACCCTCGGCCTTTTCTTATTTGTAATAAACGCCTGCATTATTTTAATAGCAGATCATTTTGTAAATGGGTTTAAAGTATCAAGTTTCTGGAACGCATTTTTATTTAGCATCCTCCTATCTTTCTTCAATGCTTTTGTACACAAACGGGCTTTTCCCGGCGCAAGGGTGAGTAGTAGAAACAGGGATTCGGAGTAGTGCCGCAGGCCTTAATAAACTTCACAAAAATTTTTTTCCTCAACGTTGGTATTTCAATCAAGTCACGAAATTTTTCAGGATTTCAAAGTACATTTTTTTGTCCAAACAAAGAAGCAGCCATGGTCATCATCGTTGTGTCACTCCCTTGTACCGCATACCAATTGGTAGCTTTACCTACAGAATAGGTTATAACTTCTAAATCATTTGTAAAAGGAAAAGTGGAGTAAGATATTAAAAGGGAAAATGTGCATTATTTAATAATGCATTTGGTGGAATATCATTAATCCTTCCACACAGAAACCCCTTCGCTGCAATTGGCACAGATGTCAATATTCTTGCGGCTCTTCATCAGCTCGCTGCGAAATTGTTTGTAATTATCATTGTGCCAGATCTCTTTAAACGATTGGTTTTTTAAATTGCCCAGGCGGTGAGTGGCATCTTTGTCAAAGCAGCAGGGTACTACCAGGCCATCCCAGGTAATTACATTGCCTTGCTGCATTTTCCAGCAGCGGTTTGCTAGTTTGTTCTTGGCAGAAAAAGTGCCATCAGCATTTTTATTGTACCTGCTAAATTTATCGTTTTCAGGTATCAGGTTGTTGGGGTCAGTTTCGTACTCATACACCTGGGCAGTTTTAAACCGTACTTCATCCACACCTACTTCCTTTGCAAGCCGCTTAATATCTTCAACCTGGTGCTCATTTGGCTTTACAACTAAAAACTGAAAAAAAACAAAAGGGGTTTTACTGTTCAATTCCTTCTTCCACTTTACAATATTTTTA
>JANMVB010000599.1:0-2063 GCA_031392305.1 Ferruginibacter sp. | reverse complement strand
ATCATTACTAAAATTGCAGGTAAGGTGGGGCACCTTGCGGGTGAACTCGTTGCAGCTAAAGAAAATTTTGTAGAAATGGCAGGCAATGCAATTGATTCTGTAAAATCTTCTATTACTAAAATTACTGCTGCAAAGAAAACTGCACCTAAAAAAAGCACCCCGAAAAAAATGGTAAAGGCACCCATAAAAAAGGCCGCTAAAAAATCGCCACTACCTGCCGTGAAAAAAACCACTGCACCAGTTGCAACTAAAAAGCCTGCGCCAAAAAAGGCAGCAAAAAAAGGTGTCAAAAAAGCCGCCGTAAAAAAATAAATTGTAAGCAGGGGTGTTACAAAGCAAATAAATCATTTAATCAGCCATGTTTAAAGTAATCTTTATTATGGGCGTATCCGGCAGCGGAAAAACAACCATTGGTCAGCAATTATCAGCAGCCACGGGCTATGTATTTTATGATGCTGATAATTTTCATACAAAAGAAAATGTGGCTAAAATGCACGCCGGTATTGCGCTTACGGATGAAGACCGGTGGCCCTGGCTCAAAAATATAAATCAATTTGTAACAGAAAAAATTGCAACTGCCCATATCATTTTCGGTTGCTCGGCTTTAAAGAAGGTTTACAGAAACCACCTCGGCAGCGGCATAGAAGACAACTGCAGGTGGGTGTACCTGCAGGGTGATTATGCTACCATCCTTGAGCGGCTAAATAAAAGAACCGGTCATTATATGCCACCCACTTTATTGCAATCGCAGTTCGATGCTTTGGAAATTCCGGCAGATGCCATAGAGATAGATATACGGCAGACCCCCGAAGATATTATAGCGCAAATAATTAAGGCTATTCATTAAAATGATTCTGTGATTTTTTTATTTGTCCGGGCTGTGAAACAATGGGCAGCATCGTTGTGTCACTCACTTGTACGGTATACCTGTGGGGAGCTTTAATTGCGTTTTGCAGATAGGTTGGAAGTTGGCTTTACCAAAGTTGATATTGTTTTGATAATTAGCAGAGGGATTTAATTTTGGTAAATTGGGTATTAGAAAAAATGTTCTTATTTATTTGAGTTAGTGGTAAGCCATTAAACTATCTAATTGAATTCAGCTATGAAAACGGTTATAATACTATTACTTTTATTTCTCCCAATATTTTCCTTTTGCCAAATTGTTTTAACAAACGAAAAGGAAAATATAAAGAAACCAGCTTGCTTTTTCGATGACGATGACTTGGTCTACACAAAAACCCAAATTCCAGCTACGTTTATCGGCCCCGAAGTAGATTTGAAAAAATTTATTTTAACAAGACTTGATTCTTCATTAATTCGTAAAAACGGTGCCAAAAGAAAAAAGTATATTGTTACTATTCGATTCATCGTATTTAAAGACGGGAGTACTTGTGATTTTGCAGCAGAATCAAAGAATAGATACGGACTTGAGCAAGAAGTTATACGTATTTTAAAAACTTCGTCACAATGGTCTCCAGCTATACAGAATGGAATATTTGTTCCATCATATACTCATCAAACTATAGAAATTAAACTTTAACCTTTAAGCAAGGATTTATTTCCTCAAGAACCACGGAGATAGGATCTTATTTTGATAAATTGGGATTTAGTTATAGCATTCCTATATATTTGAGTTTGTTCTAAATGTACCAAAGAGTCTCCAAACGGGAAATCATTAATCTTATCAACCCTAATAAAAAGCACCCAGTAAAATGCAAGAGAACCAAATTGATTTACTCTCCGAACGAGATGAACAAGTTATTAGAAGAAAGCAAATGCTGCCAACATGGATGGTCAAGGCGAATGTTCAGTTTTCCTTTAGGCTTGAAGTATTACTTCTTTTGCCATATCTGTTTCGGTTAACGAAAATTAAAACTGCGTGGGAAAGCATACAAAAATAAGGCTATGCAAAACGTGAGCGGTAATTGCAAACACTTCCTACAAACTTAAAAATCTTAGTCAATGAATTTTGAAAAATTAGTTCCAAACGTTTTTTATGTCAATATAACTGATGGTTTGAAATTTTTTGTCGACTGTCTGGATTTTACTATTGGACATGATGA
>JANMVB010000594.1:0-5159 GCA_031392305.1 Ferruginibacter sp. | reverse complement strand
TGTATCTAAATTAAATATTGTAAATGAAAATACTGGTTATATAAATTTAGATATTCCATAATATTTACTGTATATTGTAATTACATAGAACCCCATTTACCTATACCCAACAGTAATGAAACTACATTTTAAAAGAATTATTTCCCTGGATTCTTTTAGCGATACAATTGCTGACAATGACATGCCTGGCAGGCAACGTTTTCGATTATTTAAAACAGCCACTTTTATTTCTTTGTTGGTTTATATTGGTTTTTTTACACAGGTAATGGTGGTAATGCCCGGCAACCCTTTTTTGATATTATTTATGTTTGCTTTATTTGTATTTGCCTTTTTAAATTATTTTTTACTTGCCTGGCATAAAAAGCCAAAGCCTGCATTTACAATTTTATTATGTACCTGGTTCTTACTCATTCATATTGATACTTATTATTCGGGAGGTATAAGAAATTCTGCAAACTTTTATTTTGCAGTGCTTATACTTACCGCATTTATACTGCTGGGAAATAAGGGAGGAAAAACCATGGCAGCTTTTGCAGTGATACACCTCATTTATTTTTATATAGTTACTGTAAAAACAGATTGGATAACTTATGACCTTGTGGGCACACAACCAGCATTGATTGATCTTTATTTTTTTCTATCCACTACTATAAGCCTGGTGGTACTTACCATTCAATCTGATTATATTGAGTGGAGTAAAAATGAAATCATACAGGATATAGAATCAGGCAGGCATAAATTGGAAATGTCAGAAGAGATACTTGAATTAAAAAATAAAGAATTGGAAAGAAAGAATATAGAACTGGAAGAATTTGCTTACCTGGCTTCTCATGATTTACAGGAACCGCTTAAAACTTCATCCGGCTTTGCACAATTACTTAAAAGGCAATACCAGGGCAAGCTTGATGAAAATGCTGATCAGTACCTTACATTTATTGTTGATTCTGCAGTAAGGATGAAAACACTTATTAAAGACCTGCTGGATTATTCAAAAATTGGTTACCAGGGAAAAAAAGTAGAGATTGATTGCAATGTATTGATGAATGAACTGTTTGCAGACCTTAACAGTTTAATAAGGGATACAAACGCCATCATTCATTACGAGCACCTGCCTGCAATAAAAGGTTATGCTACTGAAATAAAACTGCTATTTCAAAATTTACTCGTAAACGCAATCAAATTCAGAAAACAGGATGTTCAACCAGAAATAAGGATTACCAGCACTGTTTATGAAAACTATTGGCAGTTTACTATTACAGATAATGGAATTGGTATTGATAAAGATCACTTTGATAAAATATTTGTTATTTTCCAACGCCTGCATAACCAATCAGATTTTAAAGGATCAGGAATTGGCCTTGCACATTGTAAAAAAATTGTAGAATTGCACAATGGAAAAATATGGGTTGAATCAGTTAGTAATATTGGCAGCACCTTCTTTTTTACCATCAATAAAAATTAGATTTTAATGATAAAAAAAATAAACTGTATCCTGTTGATTGATGATGATGAGGCGTCTAATTATCTAAGCAACTTAATATTGGAAGAATCAGGAGTTGCTGAACATATAAAAGTAAAGCAAACTGCAAAAGCTGCACTAAATTATATTACTGATAGTGCCGGAATAATTGGCAAAAATATTACCCTGCCTTACCCTGATTTAATTTTCCTGGATATTAATATGCCTGCCATGAATGGCTGGGAATTTATTGAACAGTATAAGGAACTTATTAAACAGCAATATAAAAAAATCATTATTGTAATGCTTACTACATCCATCAACCCGGATGACAGGGTAAAGGCATTAGGAATTGCTGAAATTTGTGCCTTTGAAAATAAACCACTTAGCGAAGAAACGATTGAGTATTTAATGAAGAAATTTTTTTCTGAATAATTGCACAAGTCATCGTACCTGATTTATTTCTGTAAATAAGTGCAGGAAAAAAATGCAAGAATTATTTTTTAGCCAGCCTGGTACGAACCTTACTTAAAAACTCGGCAGATATACCAAGATAAGATGCAATATAATGTTGTGCCAACCTCTGCGGAATTGTTGGGTAACGTTCAAGGAAATCCAGGTATTTTTCCTCTGCGCTTGTTGAAATTGTGGTAAATAACCGATTTTGAAGTACCGCCAGGTTTCGCTGTACCATTAGCCTGAACATTCTTTCAAACCGAGGTAGTTTTAATAATAAATCTTCTTTGGTTTGTGGTGAAAGCAGCAGCAATTCACAATCTTCCAGCGTTTCGATAAACATTTTGCTGGGGGTATGGTTATGAAAACTTGCTATATCACTCACCCACCAATCTTCAACCGCAAATTGCAGTGTTACCTCAATGCCGTGTTCATCAATATAATAATTTCTTATACAGCCTTTATTTATGTATGCTTCAAAATTGCAAACATCTCCTTCATGCAATAAAATTGTTTTTTTTGGTATTGCTTTATACTCCAGTATTGAATTGAAATAATTAAGTTCATCTGCTGATAAAGCAATACATTTTGTTACATGATTATCGATGAGTTGAAACATGTAACAAATATAAATTGGTATCGGATAAATTTGCCGGTTAAATCATAAAACTTTTTTAAACAAAACTGTCATAGGGAATAATGAAAAAAATTGAGGATTTTATCTGGCTAGGTAAAGTTCCACATTGGTATGCGGTACAAGGGAGTGACACAACGATGATGCCATGAAATACTTCTGCTTGTTAAATAAAAATCACAAATACAAAGTATACAAAATTGTTACTACCGGTAACCCATAGCCTGCAAGCGGAACAACTCTGCATACCGGCCGTTTTTTTGCAGAAGTTCTTCGTGGCTGCCAATTTCTGCCAGCTCGCCTTTTTCCAATACCAGTATGCGGTCGGCCATACGCACTGTAGAAAACCGGTGAGATATTAATACTGCAGATTTACCTTTTGTTAACTCTGCAAACCGTTGAAAAACGGCATATTCCGCCCTTGCATCGAGGGCAGCAGTTGGCTCATCAAGAATTAATAGCTGGGCATCTTTCATGTATGCCCTTGCCAGTGCAATTTTTTGCCATTCGCCGCCGGAAAGTTCAGTGCCTTCATTAAAACGACGCCCAAGTGGCTGATCATATTTGGCCGGCAATTTTTCTGCTAGCAAATCAGCCAGGCTTTTTTGAGCAGCAGCAATAATCAGTTGCCGGTTATTTTTTTCTGAAATATTTCCTATAGCAATATTTTGCGCAACAGACATCTGGTACCGTATATAATCCTGGAATATTATTCCGGTTTGTAAATGCAACTCAACAGGGTCATACTCTTTTAAATCAAACCCATCCAGCATTATACGGCCTTCTGTAGGATCGTACAACCTTGCCAGCAACTTAACAAGGGTGGTTTTGCCTGCACCGTTTTCACCTACCAGTGCTAGTTTTTCCTTTGGCAGCAAAGTGAAATTTACATTACGGATGGCCCAGTTTTCTGAATGCCTGTACTTAAACCCAACGTTCTCAAATGTAAATCCTGCAAGTATTGGATTGGGAAATTTCCGTGGTTTGGCTGATACAATAATGGTTGGTTTTATCTCGAAAAATTCAAAAAAATCATTGAGATAAACGGCGCCCTGCGACATACTGGTAAACCTGCTTAATATACCTTCGAGCATTGATCGCATTTGCCTGAACGAGCCACCCAAAAAGGTAAGGGAGCCAATTGAAATATTTCCGTTGATAGCTTTGATTAAAATAAATATGTAAGCGCCATAATAACCAGTACTACTGATGATTGCAAAGAATGCTCCCCACCCAGACCGCCTTATTGCAAGCCTTTTATTATCTACATAAAACTTTTTGGAAAGCTGTAAAAACCTGTCGATTATAAACCCCGCCAGGTTAAAAATTTTCACCTCTTTTGCAGTTTCATCACTGGCACCTATATACCGGATATAATCCAGTTCCCTGCGCTCTGGTGTTTGCCCACGGATGAGTGCATAACTTCTATCGTTAAAATGCGATTCGCCCAAAAAGGATGGAACAACGGCAATGAGTAATAATAAAATCAACCAGGGGTTAAATGCAATTAATCCCACCGATAAAAAGCCAATTGTTACCAGGTCTTGTACCTGGCTCATTACCTGCGATAATAAAATAGTTCGTCCAGCGGTTTGCTGCCGGGCACGTTCAAGCTTATCATAAAAAACAGAATCTTCAAACTGGTCCAGGTCAAGGGTGGCAGCATGTGCCATTATTTTTACAGAAGTTTTATTGGAGAATAAATCTCCCACCAGGCCATCCACCAGGCTAATGGCCCTGCTTAAAATATCAGAAAGTATTACCAGGCCAAATTCAATTGCCAGCAGTTGCCACAAATTATGATTCGTTATCGCCCCCTTCACACCATTCAACATCACCACCTCATCAATAATTAATTTGCCTACATACAAAATTGCAAGTGGAATGGCCGATCTTACAATACGCAACAATGCATTTACCAGCGTGAGTTTGGGACTTGTTTGCCATACCAGGTTCAGGAAACGGGGAATATTTTTCAACGCCGAAAGCCGGTCATTAAAAGAGAGTGATTTCAATTTAGGATTGGCATTGGTTTTTTTCTCAATTCGGCGGTTCCTTACATTCATTGCGGAAAGTTACAACATCTGTTGTGTGCGTTTAGTACCGATGAACGGGATTACGCTTTTATAATTCAGAATCACTTGCTTTTGTATTTTATGTGTGATATTTTTTTTAACAAGCATCAGAGCTATGATTGGGCATCGTTGTGTCACTCACTTGTACGACATACTTATGTGGATCCACGGGTGGCGCGCATTCGCAGGCGCCGAAGATCGACGACGCGAACATCGACGACGCAAACATCGACGTGAGCGAACGAGCCATGAACCTCATCAATCACCCCATGCAATGAGCGTCACCATAGCCGTGGCGCCCCTGCGCCCGACTGTGACCTCGATGCCAGGTGACGGAAAGGGGCGCGGCTCGCATCACGAGTGACGAAATGGGTCGCGCCCTCGATCACGCCCGTGTCGGCCTTTGGACGCAACGCGCCGCTCAACATCGGGTAGCGGCGGGCGTCCCTGCCCGCCAGTGGCACCGGAGCCAGGGCTTGCCCCGGGATGCTTGAAGCTGCACGTCGCATCGCTCAACTGCACTGGCGGGCAGGGA
>JANMVB010000553.1:0-4030 GCA_031392305.1 Ferruginibacter sp. | reverse complement strand
TGCAGGCGCAGCAGGTGGCACACCGCATTCCCCGGCGCCGCCCATTTTTTCTGTACTGTTTACAATATGTACATCAATCACCGGGCTCTCGTTCATCCGGGCAATATGATAAGTATGAAAATTGGTTTGTTGTACCTGCCCTTTATCAAAACTGATTTCTCCATATAACGCCATAGTGAGGCCGAAGATGATACCACTTTCCATTTGTGCCTTTACACCATCCGGGTTTACTGCCAGGCCGCAATCAATGGCACAGGTTACTTTATGCACCTTTACATGGCCATCGTTACCAATAGAAACTTCGGCCACTTCTGCCACATAACTTAAAAAAGATTCGTGTACTGCAATACCCTGAAAATGCCCTGCAGGTAAGGGCTTTCCCCAACCCGCTTTTTCTGCTGCAAGGTTAAGCGCCGACAAGTGACGTGGATGGTTTTTCAATAATGCCCTTCTGTATCCCAGCGGATCTTTGCCCGCCTGGGTAGCCAGGTCGTCAATAATTGTTTCCATTACATAACCTGTATGTGTATGCCCAACCGACCTGTACCATAATACTGTTACAGGTAATTTAGGGCTATGCAAACCAACATAGGCATCCTTAACATCCGTCATATATGGCGAGTCGGAAACGCCTTCTACTGAGGAAGCATCAACACCTTTTTGCACCATCATTTCAAGAAAAGTTCCTTCAAATATTGATTGACCTACAATGGTATGCTGCCATGCAAGCGGGTAGCCGTTGCTGTCAACACCAATTTTCATACGGTGTACAAAAGCAGCACGATAATAGCCGGCATTCATATCGTCCTCCCTTGTCCAAACCATTTTTATAAACTTACCGCTGGCCTTCGCAATATGCACTGCTTCTACAATAAAATCCGAGGTGGGGGTTGCACGCCTGCCAAATCCACCACCGAGGAACACGGTTTCAATACTTACCTGCTCCGGCTTAAAGCCTAAAACTTTTGCAGCCGCTCCCTGGTCGATGCCGGGCAACTGTGTGCCGGTCCATATCTGGCATTTATCCTTTGTTAGTTTTACTGTGCAGTTCATGGGTTCCATGGCGGCATGCGCCAGGTACGGAAAACTATATTCAGCTTCAATTACTTTGGGGGCTTGGCCCAGGGCCGTTTCCACATTACCTTTATCCAGTGCAGGCAGGCCTTTGGTTGCGGCCAGTGCCATGTAATTTTCTAATTGTGTGGCGCTGTTGAATGCAGCATGATCGCCATTATCCCATTCAATTTTTAGTGCAGCCCGCCCTTTTTTTGCAGCCCAGAAATGATCGGCAATTACAGCCACGCCTCCCGGTATTTCCACCACATCTTTTACGCCGGGCATTGCCTTGGCAGCAGAAGCATCAAAGCTTTTTACCTTACCACCGTACACAGGTGAGTGAGCAACCACGGCTGTGAGTAAACCCGGAAACTGAATGTCCATTCCAAACTTTGCCGTGCCATTTACTTTAGCAGGCGCATCTAACCGCTTGAGCCCTTTACCAATATATTTCCATTCAGAGGCCTGGCGCAGGGTAACTTTTGCAGGTACGGGCAAAGTAGCAGCAATGGCAGCAAGTTCGCCATAGCTTGCTTTTTTAGCGCCCGCAATTACCATCCCGTTTTTGGTGGTACAATCTGCCGGGTTTACACCCATTTTTTTAGCGCCTGCACTTACCAACAATTCACGGGCCGTAGCGCCAGCTTGCCGGTAACGGTCAAATTCAGAATAGGTAGTGCTGCTGCCTCCGGTAATTTGTATCCCAAATCCCGTATGCCCATAAGCTTGTCCGGGTGGTGCATGCTCTACTTTTATTTTTTTCCAGTCTGCATCCAGTTCCTCCGCAATCAGCATGGTTAAAGTGGTCCAGATGCCCTGGCCCATTTCTACGTGTGCAAGAATAACATTGATGGTACCATCATTACCAATGCGCAAAAATGCATTGGGTGAAAAGGTTGCTTCGGGATCGGGTAGCAGCCCGGGTTCCATTAATTTCTTTGGCCCTGCCGGTACCATAAAAGAGATGAGTAAACCTCCGCTTAGTATTGCACCTGATTTTAAAAACTGGCGCCTATTGGTGTTTATAATATTTGTCATTTAGTACCTCCTTTTTTTTGAAGCTGAGCTGCCAGGTGAATTGCTTTGCGGATACGTGGGTAAGTGCCGCAGCGGCAAATATTTCCACTCATCGCATTATCAATATCCTGGTCAGTAGGATTTGGGTTTTCACGCAACAGCACTGCTGCTGACATAATTTGCCCCGACTGGCAATAGCCGCATTGTGGTGTATCTTCCTGTAGCCACGCTACCTGGAGCGGATGGGTGGAGTTGGCCGAAAGGCCTTCAATGGTCGTAATTTCTTTACCAACAGCACGGGATACCAACGTTACGCAGGAACGTACTGCCTCGCCATTAAGGTGTACCGTACATGCGCCGCACTGCGCCATACCGCAACCGAATTTGGTACCTGTTAAACCTATCAGGTCACGCAGTACCCACAGCAGTGGCATGTCGGCACTGGCATCCACGTTGTAATATTTTTTGTTAACCTTTAATTTATACATATACAAAAGTTGTTTTTAATTTATAAAAAAACATACAAGGGCAATAGAGGAATACAATAAGTACGGGATAAAAAAACCAAAGAAAAGTGTTCAAATATTTGAGAAGGTTTCAGCGGAGGTTGATGCCGCAATAAAAATACGAAAATACTATGAACAGAAAATTACTAAATTTTTAAAAATTGCACCCTTTGTAAATACTGTTTATTTTTTTGAACAAACATTGGGGCACTGATTGAACATCGTTGTGTCACTCACTTGTACTGCATACCATTGGGGAACTTTACCTGCGTTGTATTTTTTGAATATTAGATAAGTACGAAACGTTCCCATGGAACGTGTCTGCTTTTAATTTGGATGGCCTACCCACCAAATGTGCCTAAGGCACAAACAATAAAGATTTCTATTGTAATTCTTACGTTTCAACATTGTTTGAGCTTACGGGTTACAAGCTATTTATAACGCAATTAAAGCTGCCAAAAGGTACATAGTAAAAGAGGGCGATGCAACGATGATCCACATGGATTTACAGCCTGGACTAAAAGCTTTTTTTCACTTCCTGACAGTAAAATATTTACTTCAGTTTACCAACCTGTTCATTATAATATTTTATAGTTTGCATTACAGAAGGGAGGTTGCTGGGAAGGTCTTCGGCATCACGTTCTATATAGATGTGGCCATTGAAATTTTGCTTTTTTAACTCAGCAAAAACACCCGGAAAATTTACCACACCTGTGCCAACCGGTACATCTCTTAATGCAGGATTGTTGAAGGCGGCAATGTCTTTTAAATGAACGCCGATAATATGACCGGCTAATTTTTTTACACCTTCTACCGGATCAATTCCACTCTTGGGCCAATGGCCAAGATCTGCACAGGCCCCAAAATTTGAATGGCCTTTAATAGCAGCCAATACACTATCGGGATGCCAGTAAGCGCTGGTTCCTTTCCAGTGTTCGTGGATGGCAACTTTTACACCGTAAGCACCTGCAAGGCTGTCGATGCTGTCCCACATTTTTAATGGCGGCTCGGCAGTTACAAATTTCACTCCCAATTGTTTTGCAATATCAAACTGGTGTATCCAGGAGGCCAACGTAGAGTCGCCAGCAATATAAATGGAGGCAACCGTAAGCCCTTTGGAAGTGATGAGTTCCTTTAGTTTTTCGATACCCCAGGGCGATAGTTGCAGTATCAGTGAATCTTTTAAAGCCGGGCCAGCCTTATGAAAAGTATTGGGTTCAATAAATTTAAGCCCTGAGCTATCCACTTTATCGAGCGACCCGGGAAAATCGAATGTATGAAATGTCCATAAAGCAATTCCGAACTTCCAGTCTTTAGCCGGGTTTACTGTAACGGGGGCTGTTGTATCTGTACTATTACTTTCAGCGGATGGAGTGTTGTTATTACATGCAGTAAAAAATAAAGTAGTTGCCAGTAGCAACGCAATTGTTTTGGTCATGTTGGTTGTTTTT
>JANMVB010000552.1:0-14967 GCA_031392305.1 Ferruginibacter sp. | reverse complement strand
AACGCTGATGAACGAAAAGGTGATGTTCATATATGACTTTATTATAAGCGGCTATTGTTAGCTGTTATTATAGTTTAATAGTTTTTTATGAAACAAGCATTTGTGTTTCATGGGATCATCGTTGTGTCACTCCCTTGTACCGCATACCTATGTGGAACTTTTCCCACAGTATTTATTCATATATAGTATAAGGCGTGAACTTCGCAACCACTACTGCTACGGCCTCGAATAAAAAAGTGTTGCTTCGAGCTAAATACCTAATTCTATAATTTTAATGTAACATTCAACTCAACTTTCCATATTAATTGCTGTTGAAAATAACTAGTAGCATCTAAAACGGCCCAGCACACATACTGCTTACATTTCATAACTTTATCGCTATGATTAACGGACAACGATTAACAGCCATACTATTATTTTTATTGAGTGCTCATTTACAAGCGCAGGAGTTTGGCGGCAATCCTTCTTCATTAAAATGGAAACAGATTAATAACGCATATAGCCGGATTATTTTCCCTGCAGGTATGGATAGCCAGGCCAACCGTATCAATAATATCAACCTTCTTTTAAGAAAAAATACTGCTAGTACCATCGGCGGCAAGCAGCGCAAATGGAATATCGTATTGCTCAATCAAACCACCATCCCCAATGCGTATGTACGCATGGCACCCATCCTCAGCGAATTGTACATGACACCCGGACAAAATAATTTTTCAACCGGTAGCCTTCGCTGGGATGATAACCTTATCATTCACGAAAACAGGCATATACAACAGTTCAGCAATTTTAGCGGTGGCCTCACCAATGTATTTTCCTTTTTACTGGGGCAGGAAGGCCAATTGATTGCCAATGGCATTACTATACCAGATTATTTTTTTGAAGGCGATGCAGTATGGCAGGAAACACTCGTAAGTACACAGGGCCGTGGCAGGATGCCCTCTTTTTACAATGCCACGAAATCGTTGTGGATGGGCAATAAAAAATACAACTGGATGAAACTGCGTAGCGGATCGTACAAACATTATACCCCGGATCATTACGAACTCGGCTACCAGCTTATTGCTTATGGGTACGAAAAATACGGAGAAGATTTTTGGCAAAAAGTAACCACCGATGCGGTACACTTCAAAGGATTATTTTTTGCATTTAATAAAGCGATTGAGAGGTATTCCGGTTTATCCTATAAGCAGTTCAGGGAAAATGCATTGCTTTATTTTAAAGAACGTTCCCTCCCCGACATAACCGAAATTATGCCTGCCTTAAATTTCATTACTCCAATTGAAAAAAACAATGTTGTTGATTATTTTTTCCCTGCCTTCGTTGGTAATGATAGTATTATTGTAACAAAACAGTCTTTTAAAAAACTAAACAGTTTCTATTTAATTGCAAATGGAAAAGAACAGCAAATACGGGTAAAAGACCTGGTGATAGATGATTATTTTTCTTACAGAAATGGAAAGATTGTTTATGCCGCCTATAAGCCCGACCCGAGATGGGCAAACAAAAATTATAGTGTGCTACAATTGCTGGACATATATACCGGCCAGCAGAAACAGGTAACTGTCCGTTCAAAATATTTTTCACCAGATATAAATGAAGATGGTTCCGAAATTATTGCTGTGAATGTAAATACCGATGGCACCAATCACCTCCATCGGCTCAACTCCGCTACCGGTACAGTTATAAAGCAACTATCCAATGCAAATAATTATTTTTATACGCAAACAAAATACCTTAATCCGGGCATGGCAATATCTGCAGTAAGAAACCCCGAAGGAAGAATGTGCCTCGTAAAAACTAACCTTGAAAGCGGGGAAACAGAAAGAATAACACCGCTCTCATTTAATATAATTGGTTACCCGTTTATAAAAGGTGATACAGTTTATTTTACTGCCATGCATAAAAATGCAGATAAAATATTTGCTGTAAAACTGAGCGATAAAAAAATATTTCAATTAACAAACAATGCAAACGGGGTATATCAACCGGCCATCAACAACAGTAGCGAAATGGTGTACACCGCATTTACTGCTGATGGTTCCCGACTGGTAAATACTTCGCCGACAGATATATTATGGCAGCCTATAACGGCTGATGAGTTTACAATTACACCCGATCTTTATACACCTTCATCACTATCAAAAAAAGGTGCCGGAATATTATCTGCCGTTCCGGATACCCAGGGCATTGTTAGCAAATACAAAAAATCATTCCGGCTCTTTAATTTCCATAGCTGGCGGCCAGAGTTAAATGATCCTGAATACAGTTATCACTTGTACAGCGATAATATTTTAAGCACTTTTAGCAACAGTTTAAGCTACACATTTAATAGGGCAGATCGTAGCCACACCATTGGTTTTTATGAAACTTTTGCCGGATGGTTCCCTGTATTGAGCCTGGGCGGAGAGCATCATTTTAACCGCACAATTGATACTGCTGTGGGCAAATCTGTACAATTTAATTCGGCCAAAATAAATGCAGGCGTGTATATCCCTTTAAACTTTACAGGTGGCAGAACATCCACCAGGCTTACATTTGGTGGTGGTTATAATATGGAGCAATTGTATTACCGGGGAATTGGCAAAAACATTTTCGACAATAAATCGGTAAAATATACCAATGTTTTTGTTTCCTTCGTGCATGCAAACCGTCAGGCCCGCCAGCATATTAATCCACGTTGGGCACAAAGTTTTTCAGTTTCATACAGGGATGCATTTACACTTATCAACAGCCATAAGTTTGTAGGCAATTCATCTTTTTATTTCCCCGGGGTAGCGGCCAATCACAGCACAGTCATCAATGCCTCTTATCAAACGAGAGATTCGTTGCCCGACCTGTTCAGCAATACCTTTTCTTATTCACGGGGGTACGAGGCACTCAGCACCAGGCGCATGTATAAGTTTGGTTTCAATTATCACCTGCCTTTATTTTATCCCGATTGGGGTTTTGGGAACATGTTGTTTTTTCAACGGGTACGGGCCAACGCTTTTTACGATCATACCATTGCAAGGGCAAGGGTAAACGGAATTTTAACCAATATCAAAAACCGCAGCACAGGTGCAGAAATATATTTTGATACCAAAGCATGGAACGCATTACCAATAAGTTTCGGCTTAAGGTTTTCGCATTTATTGGATAGGGACCTCCGCAATTCCGGTGTAAAAAATTTATGGGAGTTTATCGTACCCATCGGGTTGATACCCGATTAGAATAGTGGAAGATGTAAGGGAGAGGATGTTATTTTTAATTGTTGCCCACGCTAAAAAGCAATGTGGTACATCGTTGTGTCACTCCCTTCTACCTCATACCTATGTGGAACTTTACCTGCTTTATAATTTAGCTCAACATTACCAATAATTTATCAGGAGTAACTTTTACTGCATTTGGTTTTAAAAAAATTATTTTATTAATTCATTCAACTCATTTTTAATCATTTTTTCTATTTGCATATTTTACAGCATCAATTGCCTTCAACAAACCGTTGTCATAGGCATCGTCACGAAGTTGCCAGAACATAATTCCCCCTAATCCATTCTCTATTGCATATTTTGTTTTCAAGCCAACAGATTTTTTATCATCATAGGTTACAAAAAGTTTCTTTGCAGGATTATATAGGTAAGGTGCCTGGGCAATACTATCCCAATGAGAAACAAAACCACTATCAGTTGCAAGGCTGGCCGCAAAATCTTTACTTCCTATGCTTGCTTTGAATTTCCCCTGGCGGTATAATCCATAAGAAGTATCTGCTACGGCTTCCCACATTCTTCCATAAAAAGCAGCACCGATTACAATCTTATTACTTGCAACTCCTTGTTTTAGCAGAAGTTTGACTGCATTATCAACCGATTCGGGGTTTTGAGATGTTGAATACAATGCAGTATGGTGGCCGGTTACAGTAGAGTACCCACTTACCAGATCATAAGTCATCAGGTTTACCCTGTCTACTTTTTTCATTACTTTCTGCCATTCGATTGATGTTTCGATAAATTTTTTAAAGCCTCCTGCGGCAAAACTAATTTCATTATTCCTGCCAAGTTTTTTTCTTAATTCTGCAACGAGTGCAGTGAAATTTTTTTTATCGGCAATATCAAAACGGTGGTTTGGATAACCACTTATTGCAGGATATTCCCAGTCCAGGTCAAGGCCATCTGTTTTAAAATAACTATTGATCTCTTTCACCGACTGTGCAAATTCCGTGCGGCCAATCTTTGTTGAAAATACATCTGAACAGGTAGCACAACCACCCCAGCCGCCTAAAGCCAGCATGACTTTTAAATTTGGGGACCTTTTCTTAAGGTCTACAAGTCGCTGTATCATTGCAGTGTCTCTTGCATTTCTTACATACAATTCATTTGCTTTCAGATGGCAAAAGCTGAATATTATATGTGTAAGTTTTTCTATTGCAAAACTGTCCACATCGTCTCCACCTGTATAATAAGCAATAACTGTAATGTCATTTTTTTGTGATTGGCAAATTGAACAAAGCAGCAGCATCTGTAATAAGAAAATATATTTTATTCGCATAGTATTTTATTATGAGTGTTATTTCGGATACAAGTAATTTTTTAAATTAAAAACCCTAATTAAATTCAAAACTCTTTACCCAATCTATTACTTTTATACGTAGTATAATTAGCAGTTTTAAAAAGCTCCTTTATGCACCAAAGTACAAGAGTGCGACGCCAATGAAGCTTAATCAGGGCTCAATTGTTTGGTAAAAAAAATAATTATACATTCACTTCAAACTACCAGTGATAAAGAGTTCTGAATTTAAAATTAAGGATGACAGTTACAGGATATTGTCGAAAAAAGCAGGCCAACCATTTCTGATTGGCCCACGGTGAATGATTACTCATTAATATTGTATGCTTTCGAAAAAGCCTTATCAGCAATTAGTGTTTTGCCCACCATAATGGCGTCAATACCTCATCAGGTCCGCCTAAAAATCCTACAGCCTGATCATACCCTTTTGAATTACTGTTTTTCAATCCAGATGGGTACCTTAAACGCTGGGGGAAAAATTTCACATTGTTTGTCATGAAATTTCCAGCGTTTAATGCTGGCAGGTTAGGCAAAGGGTTTTCGATAGCGGGGTTTTCAAAAAATGGTAACCCAAGCCTTCTGTGGTCATTCCAGGCTTCCAGGGGTAACCATGGAGTTTGAGCAATGAATTTTTGGGTTATGATTTTTGTTAATTGATCATTTTTTACTGCACCCGCTTTATACAAATCATTTTTGGGATAAACTATGGTGGCAACACCTGCAGTTCCTGTATAGCCATCCTTGTAATTCATGGAATAATTTACCGGCGGTTCTGCTGTATGGTTCCAGCTTACTGAGGTACCTGCCCGGTTAAAATCCTGGGAAGCAAGATAAGCACCTGCATGTGATGATACCCCCCAGTATGTAAAGTTTGCTTTAATGCCTTCTTCGTAGGCAGCCTGTCCCGACATTGGAACGGCCCAACCTCTTACTGCAGCTTCAGCTAAGAGAAAGTAAGTTTCCCAGGGAGCAAAAAAGATCCGCTTACTGCTGCTGTTTCTGAATTGATGAGCTAAACGTGGGATTGTACCTGAAAAAGCCCTCACCTGGTTCTTGCTTCCTTTTGCACCCCAGTCACCTGCTGCATAAGCATTCCAGGTATATTTAGCATCAAGGGTTTTTACTACAACTCCTGCGGCATCCACTAAATTACGGGTTGGCGTTTCTGCATCATTGTCCCAGGAGGGATAAGTGTTGAAATCAGGGTTACTAAAATCGCCTGGTATAATAAACGCTTTGTAAGCACGTGGATCGATCGCATAAGGTAAGCCATCCAGCCAATAAGCTGCTGTAGGTTCATTTGTTTTTGTTGCAAAATGATCTTCAAATTTCAAGCCTAACCAATCGGCCGCTTTAATTGAAGAATGAAAAGTTGGTGTCAACAAATCCTGTGATTTGATGCCACCCAAACCATGATATAAATTTTTGAGCGTGACAGATATAAACTGCGCATTCCACTCACGTGTCATCTCACCTGTAAGTGCATCCCATCCTCCTTTTTCTGCAACCTGGAATGTATGATCGGTTGATGTTATCAAATCACCGGTAGCAGCGGCTTCAAACTCAGTTTTTGCTTTAGCAGCATCTACTTCGGACAATCTCATGGCAAGCCTGAGTCGCATAGAGTTGGCATATCTTTTCCATTTTTCATAACTAAAACTGTATGCCGGGTCCAGCTTTTTAACATCATCAGGATTGATAACTGCTATATCAATTTTACTGCCTGCGTCTTTTAATTCATCCAGCATAAAATAATATACATCCTTAACGCTGGCAAAATCCGGGTTCATCCCCTGAAATCCATTAATGGGAATTGGCCCAAAATTATCAGTCAATTCACTCATCAGGTAGGCCCTCCATATACGGGCCACCTGCAACAGGTTATTGGTATATGATTTTGATTTGCCTGCTGCAATTTTTTCATTGGCAACCTGTATTGCTGTATTAGCTGTATTTAACCAACCAGATATATATCCTCCCCCGTAGTAATCGCTTGACCAGCCATCATTATAGCTACCGCCGGATATTCCTGTAGAAAGGTGTTGGTGCCCTGCTGTTTTCCAATACAACACAAACACCCTTTCCGCAATATGCGGATCCATTTGCGTACCTATTATCGAGCTATTAATAAAATACTCAACCTGCACCTGGTCGGCACTTGCAGCCAATGGATTTCTGTTGATCTCATCAAACTTTTTACACGATGCCAACAGCAAACAGGCTGAAAGTAGCATACATGATTTTGTTAATGTCTTTTTCATTTTTTTATAATTAATAAGGTTAAAAACTCAGTGTTAAATTAATCAGGAATGTACGTGTTGTTGGAAGGCCTGCATTTTCAAAACCAGTGGCATTACTGTTAGTTGCATAAACTGATTCAGGATCAATACCTCTTATATGGCTTTTTATAAGCCATACATTGTTGCAGGAAACGCCAACTTTAGCTTTTTGCAAAGGTGTTTTTGACAAAAATCCTCTGGGCAAATCATAGCTCAACTGCACATTTCTTACACGCAGGCTCGAAGCATCATAAATATTTGCTTCAGTTATACCCAGGTTATTGGCTGTAGCAACTGCAAGCCAATATCGTTGCGGGCTCACTGATTTTGAACTTTTAGCAAAGCCTCCGCTTCCATCAGAAATTACACCATCAACAACAAAATCTTCCCTGGCTCCATTAGGTGCCGTTACTGCAGCAGTACCGCTTGCTTGCATAGCTACCTGGGTAGCTGAAAATATCTGGCCGCCAAATCTTGCATCCACCAGGAATGACAAACCAATCCCTTTATATTCAATAGTATTAGTAACTCCCAATAAACCTTTAGCCTGCTGATTCCCTAATCTTACAATTTCAGGGTCCCGGGTTGGTAAACCATCTCCATTTAATAATATCTGGCCAAAAAACGGACTTGTATTATCTTTAACCCTACTGAACCTTGTGCCATAAATCTCACCATATTTTTGTCCTACTTCAGCTAATACAGCCACATCATCAAACCCACCTAATCCATACTTATTTACCCCGGGATATAATTCTTCTACTGTATTATTATTAGTAGAGTAATTAAAGGCAATGTTCCAGTTCACAGAATTTGGCTTGCTCAATATCTTACCATCAACTACCAATTCGATACCCGTATTTTGAATATCTCCGGCATTTATTTTCTTAGCCGAATATCCACTTTGCGGATCCATTGGCAGATCTATCAACTGCCTTGTTGCATTCGCTTTATACCAGGATATATCAAACCCTATACGATTGTTTAAAAAACGCATTTCCGTTCCAACTTCCAGAGATTTGATCAACTCATTTCTTACATTAGGATCCAGCAATACAGGGTTTCTTCCAGCAGTAGTATTGCCATTAGGATCTTTACCAATTCCATAAGTGTTATAAAGCTGATAGGCCGGTAAATCATTACCTACCTGGGCATAAGAAGCCCGCAATTTGCCATAACTTAACCATGCAGGCAATCCTACATCCATTTTGCGTAACATATCAGTGTACACATAAGACAAGCTAAGTGAGGGATAAAAGAATGAACGGTTTGTTTTGCTTAAAGTAGATGACCAGTCATTTCTGAAAGTGGCGTCAAGGAATAAATAGGCATCGTAATTAATCTGTACACTACCATACACCGAATTAATTTTCCGTTGATTAAATCCTTCGCTAACACCCGGACTGCTGGTACCATTATTTATAGAGAAAAGATTAGGAACAACCAACTGGCCTGAGCTGGCACTAAGTGAACTCCATTTTTGGGCCATTAAGTTGCCGCCTGCAGTAACCATGCCTCCAAATTTGCCAATAATATCATCCTTCCTGGCTGTAATTAAAGTACTGTAATTTGCTTCAGAAAATGTTTGCTTGCCAAGGCCATACCTTCCTGTTGGGGTTAGTGGGCTGCCGCTATACACTTTCGATTCTGTATTTGTGGTGTAAAGGTCTGAACCAGCTTTTATTTCAGCGTTTAGCCAATCTGTAAAATTATATTTAACTGAAATATTCATGATAAAACGATCTCTTGAATCTTCATTTAAATTAAATCTGTTGCCCCAGTAAGGGTTTACCTGGCTGCCGGCACCCGGAAACCAAACCATATTGCCATCTGCATTAACAGCATGGCTAAACTGGCGGATATCAAGTGATCTTGGGAGCATGTACAAAACAAAAGCGCTGCTGTTATCCCTTCCACCAATAGGGCGATTGTTTGCTTTAAAATTGCTGTATTGTATTTTTGTATCAACTGTCCATCTATCATTATTCCCAAATTTGCTTATTGCCCTTGCAGTTAAATTTGTACGGGCCAATTTAATTCCAGGTACCATGCCCCTGTCTTCTAACCGGTTAAATGAAGTATATACTGAAGTTTGCTTATACTGTTGCTGGAAAGAAACACTGTGGTTTTGTGTATTACCTTGCTTCATATAGTTAGCAACATTGTCATAAATACTTAGGGGTACATCTTTTCCATCCCAGTTTACAACGGATTGACCTGTTGCTTTTGGCCCCCAGCTACTGGTAACCGAATTGCTATACACATTATCAGAGCCCTGGCCAAATGAGTTCTGCATTTCAGGATTAGTAAAAATATTTTCAATCCCATAAGAAGAAGATACAGTAATGCCCAAACCATTTTGTTTTCTACCCGATTTAGTGGTAATCAAAATAACGCCATTGCCTGCTCTTGATCCATACAATGCTGCGGCGGAAGGACCCTTTAATACAGACATGGTTTCAATATCATCCGGATTAATGTCGGCAATACCATTACCCATGTCCAAAGGACGGTTCCAATATCCATTATCCGTTGCGCCGGTAAAATTATCAATTGGAATACCATCCACCACAATCAGTGGCTGATTACTGCCTGTTAAAGAATTACTTCCCCTTAAAAGAATTTTGGAGGAACCTGCAGGGCCATCGCTTGAACGAATAACCTGCAAACCTGCTATTTTTCCTGTAAGGGCATTAGCCAGGTTTGGTTCTTTTGCAGACACAAGTGTTTCACCTTTTATTTCCTGCACCGCATAACCCAGGGATTTCTTTTCCCTTTTGATTCCCAAAGCTGTCACTACAAGTTCTCCTAAATCCTGCGTACTTGTTTCCATTGCAATGGTAACATTACTGGAGTTGGCATCCACATCTACCGACTTTAAAGCATATCCGACATTAGAAATAACAAGCGTTACTTTACCAGTTGGAACGGTGAGTGTAAACCGTCCTTCTGAATCTGTAGCTGTGCTGATTGATTTACCTTTTACCTTTACGGTAGCAGAAACAATACCTTTGTTATCTGGGTCGGTAACTACACCTTTTATTGACCGGTTTTGCGCTACTGTAGTGAAGTAGCAAAGCAACGCCAGTCCTAACATTGTAAAATGTCTTTTCATAAACGCTTGTTTTAGTTTGGTTATAAAATATTAATAAAGAAAAAAGTTTTTGTCAATCAACCTGTAGCTTTCTAAGCCTTCGCTCATTATTTCAGATAGCACATCAATCAACCGGCTGATTAAATTTCGGCACACACCTCGTAAGGTTTCTGAACATTTCTTTAAAAATCAGCATTAGTTTCTCCTTAAGAAGCTTCTGAAAGGCCCATCTCTAGCATGCCCGGGTGAATTTTGATTAAAGGCATCCGGTCAAAATTTTCCATCACCAGTACAGCAGCTCCAATTAATTCGGCGTGTATCCCTAAGGTTGATATTTCAATACTTGTACTTTGGTAGAGGCGGTGAATACAATGCTCATTCAATGCCTGTTGTATAGGTGCTTGCCATATTTGCCCGGCTGAAGATCCCCTGCCGCTAAGAATTATTAATTTGGGATTCAACAGATGGATCAGCACAGCGACCCCTTTTCCAATGTCGTATCCCGCTTTTGAAAACAGTTCAATCGCAAACTGATCTCCTTCCTGAACTGCTTTTATGATAGCATCGCAGGCCAGTTCAAGATCTTCAAAAAGTAATGAACTCAATTTAGAAAGCCTACCCAAACTTATCCCTTCCCGGGCCTTTTCTACAATTAATAACATTGAAGTTTCCGTTTCAAGACAACCTGTTTTTCCACAACTACATAATTTCCCATTCAGGAAAAGAGGGATATGACTAAACTCACCGGCAAAGCCTTCATGGCCCCTGAATAATTCGCCGTCAAGGATCAACCCAAGTCCAACCCCCCATCCGATGTTCACGACCATTGCATTCTTTTCTCCCCGGGCAGCTCCAAATCGAAGCTCGGCAAGGGCAATAAGGCTGGAGTCATTGTCAAGAAAAACAGGGATTCCAATTTTCTCCGTAATATGTTTGGTGATGCTTTTACCTGCTAATTGTAAGTAGGAATAGTTAATGCCTTTTTTTACATTTACAAATCCCGGCATACCAATCCCCACGCCTACCAGTTTTTCTTTAGCAATTCCAGATGATTCAATAACTGTAGAAATTTTTTCAATGAGTACGCTAAGTGCTTCAGGGTTATTTGGTAAAGGCAACACAACTTTTTCAACCGGGGTTACAAAGTTGTTTTGCATATCCATAATGGCGATTTTTGTAACAAACTGATCCATAGCTACCGACACCAAATACATAACATTTTTTTGAAGTGCGTAGGTAAGCGGCCTTCTTCCACCGGTAGAAGGGGCAAACCCGGTTTCAATTACCAAATCTTCGGCAGATAATTCTTCGATTAGCTTTGCAGTAACCGGAAAACTCTTGTGCACTTTTACACACAATTCAGCACAGGAAAGGTTTTCAGCAAAATATAGCTCCTTTAAAATCTTATTTTTTACAAGCCTTTTTTTATCAGTCATAGCGTTTGGTAAAGAAGCAAATATTTAAAATGTTAAAATAAAGATAATGAAACTTATTAATTTTTTTAAAAAGTTTTTAAATAATTTAAAATGTTGATAAATTATTTAATAAAATAGTGCAAAGATTTACAGTCTTTTTGCCCTAAAGGATGTATTTGATCCGGCGGTGAAGCCTTGGGCAACATCGTTGTGTCACTCACTTGTGCCGCATACCTATGGGGAACTTTACCTGCGATATTTGTAAAATTTCGTGGTTTGCTGCTATTGGTGCTATTGTAAATTTGTTGAGGTATTTCGCTCTTTCAGGGCTTTTAATCAATTTAATTTTTTACACAGGACGTTGCCCTGTGCTGGGATATTTCACCCTTTCAGGGCTTTTGTCATCTTAATTTTTTACATAGAAAGTTGCCCTATGTTATGGTGTTACGTCCTTTCGGGGACTTTGCAGGAACAGTAAAAACAAACAAAGATTTAAGTTGCAGATGCTGATTAATTTTTAGGGCAGTAGAGTGATAATAAACTTATAGATGGAAGTAATAAAAAAATCGGATGCAATTATGCACCCGAAATAATTAACAACTCCTGCAAAGATTATTGCAAACACAAACCAAAAAAAAACTTTGATATAAAATAATTTATTGCAATGCAAAAACTACGTTTACTTCAAATTGTAATTTTATTTTTTTAAAGTCTGCAGACAATGGTGTTTCACTTTCTCCATCACTTCTATTTTTATACACTGCATTTGCAAATTGTGGCTGGTAAAGTTTTACTTCTTCCGGTTCAGTAATAGTAATGGCTTTGCCAATTTTTTCTTCTATTGCTTCTGAGAGATATTCAGCTTTTGCCTTTGCTGCTTTTATTGCAGCAATTTTAAGTTGCTTTTTATACTCCGTTATTTTGCTGTGCGAAGTTTTTGCAATAAAAAAATTTGTAGTAGCAGCATCATCCAGCCTGTCAACCAGTTCATCCATTTTTGCAGTGCCGGCAACTTTTACCCAATAATGAATACCGGCTAGCAAGTCATTATTTTTTTTCTTTCTGTAGATAAAAGGATTACCATCCCAACCGCTGTAACCCTGTACAGCTATATCTTTCTCTGTATAACCCAATTGAGCAAGTGTTGCTAAAAATGCAGTGCGGATTTTTTCAATATCCACTTTTACATTATTCTTTTTGTATTCGCTTAACTCTACCTGTACATAAATTTCATCCGGTACTACTTCCATTTCTGCCATACCATTTACCGCAATGGACCGTACAGGTGCTTGTGTAGTTTGAGCATTGGCAATAAACATGGTGCTTATAAAAAAAGCTGCTAACATTATTTGTTTCATAATAGATTGTTTTAAAATAATTTGTTTCATAATAAATATTTTTTAGCAGGATGTTGGATTGATATGCAATACATAAACCGGAGTGTATAATAAAATGTTAAGGAATAATTTTTAAGAAAACCCGTTAAAGAAAGTTTGAGATGTATAAATTAAGTCTGGGTAATTTATCTATCGTGTAAGTAAAGTTCCACATAGGTATTTAGTACAAGAGTGCGACGCAACGATGTTTATCATTGCATCTTAGCCCGGACAAAAAAATTTTTTTTAACAAGAAAATTAAAGCCTGTTTAATGCGCCGGCAATTCGCAAACAGGAATTAACTGTTTGTTTATTTTCCCAATTGTATAAACTCTTTTACCACATTCGTAATGCCGTAAAACAATTTGATGGGAGATTTGCAGCTCATAAAAAAATACAATGAAGAAAATAATATACCCGGTTTTTGCAATTTTATCAGGGCTACAGATGAACGCCCAACAAACTACAGAAAAGAAAAAAGACACCTCACATCTTAAATATTTACCAGAAGTAACCATAGTGGGCAGGGGCAGCAGGAGCGATTATCAGCAGATGCCGGAAATTGTGGGTACCAATATTTATGCAGGCAAAAAAAATGCACTGATTGTACTGGATAATGTAAAAGGAAATGTAGTGACGAACACCATGCGGCAGGTGCTGGCAAAAGTGCCCGGCATACATGTGTGGGAAAGCGACCCAAGCGGCATACAGATTGGTATTGCGGCAAGGGGACTAAGCCCTAACAGAAGCTGGGAATTTAATGTAAGACAAAATGGTTATGATATTGCTGCGGATCCGTTTGGATACCCGGAGGCTTATTACAATCCACAGTTGCAGGCGGTTCAAAGGATTGAAGTAGTGCGTGGGCAGGGCTCTTTGCAATACGGTCCACAGTTTGGCGGCCTGGTTAATTATATATTACGCAATGGTAGCGAAATAGATAAACCATTTCAATTTGAGACACAGCAAACTGTTGGCAGCAATGCTTTGTTCAACAGCTTTAATGCCATTGGCGGTAAAACTGATAAGGTTAATTACTATTCATTTTTTGACCATCGTAACGGTGACGGATGGCGGCAGAACAGCCGCTATTTTACCAATGCAGGTTATGGTACTGTTACCTATAAAATTACGCCCAAATTTTCTTTAACAGCCGAATTGATGCACCAGCATGTTCGCAGCCAGCAAGCCGGCGGATTAACTGATAGCCTTGCAAATGCAGACCCTCAAAAAAGTTTCAGGAGCCGCAACTGGTTTGATATTTCGTGGACCACTCCGGCAGTAATTGCCAACTACGAAATTAATAAGCACACCCGCTGGAACACAAAATTGTTTGCCACCATTGGTGACAGGAACAGTGTTGGGTTTACCCCGTCAATTACCACAAAAGATACCATCAACGCTGCAACAAAAGAATATAAAAACAGGGTGCTGAATGCAGACAAGTATAGAAATTATGCGTTGGAAAGCCGCATCATCACTGATTATACATTAGGCAAAATAAAAAATACCCTATCTGGTGGTATCCGGTTATATACAGGTACAACAGCTAGAGTAGCCGATGGCACAGGCTCTACCGGATCTGATTATGATATGACGGTTATTGGCAATTACGGAAGGGATGTTGAATTTACTTCGCACAATGTAGCAGCCTTTGTAGAAAACATTATTCATGTTGGCAAAAAGCTCCTGATTATACCGGGTGTAAGGTATGAATGGCTGGAAGGTTCGGCTGCCGGTAGAAATGGGTATGATTCCACGGGAGCAGAAATTAAATTGCAGGAAGTAACCCGTAGCCGCAGTTTTGTACTTGCCGGATTGGGTGCAGAATATCATCTTACCACCAACACAGAAATTTATGCAAACTATAGCCAGGCATACAGGCCAATTCAATTTGCCAACTTGCAGGCACCTCCCACTACAGATATAGTTGACCCTAACCTTAAAGATGCAAAGGGATATAATATTGACCTTGGATACCGTGGTAAAGTACGAGACTTTTTACAGTTTGATATAAGTGGTTACTATCTGCAATACAATAACCGGGTAGGTATCATTACCCCCACCGGTGCCACCTACAGGCTGATTACAAATGTTGGAAACAGCACCAGCAAAGGCTTTGAAGGCTATGCAGAAATAGACCTGGTGAGGGCTTTTACTGAAAACAAAAAAGCAGAGCTATCCATCTTTGGATCTTATGGGTACACCAATGCTACTTACAGCGGCGATCATAAAGATGCACAAACAAAAGGCAAAAAAGT
>JANMVB010000680.1:0-10927 GCA_031392305.1 Ferruginibacter sp. | reverse complement strand
GTCAGTATCTGCCTTTCTTACTTCGGGGTGGTTTACCAAACCCAGGTAATTATTAAGGCTCCACACAATCATTTCTTTACCACGAAATTTCATGCGTGGGCCCAGTTCGCCTTCCAGTTTTGGAAACGCAAAATAACCATGTGCCCTGTCCATGTGCTGACCAATTGGTCCACCATCCTTTACTAATTTTTCAAAAACATCTGCCATAATTGGGTTTGTAATTTGTTATTTATTGTTATTCAAGTAAGCCACAAAGAGAATAAGCCACAAAGGCACGAAGGCACAAAGAAAAAGACTATTGAGCCACGAAGGCACAAAGGCACGAAGGCACAAAGTTTTTTGCTGAAAATTATTTTTATGTTCTGTTCCTTCTTTCATTCTTGTCTTTGTTTTTTTTATATAATATTTTCCTTCGTGCCTTTGTGCCTTTCTTTTTTATTTATCTCTTTTTCCCTTCATGCTGAAAAACTTTTTTGTCCGGGCTTTAGAGCAATGAGCAGCATTCTTGCGTCGCCCTCTTGTACCGCATACATAATGGCAGCTTTACCTGCCATATAACCAACCACAGAAAAATAAATCAACCGGTTTATTAAATAATATACTCACATTTAAATGTGGCAAAATTACGGCTTTGATGCCAAAAAATGCTAACATTGTAGTAACATTCAGCGCATACTTTCGTTCAGCACCTTACCCTTATATTTGTTTAAATTATTTCTATGCGCCACAGAGTTGTTTTTCCTATTCATTTTATCTTTCTCTTTTTATTTTCAGCAGTACATGCACAACAACTAAACAGTAATAAACCTGTTTCTCCTAAAAAACCAAAACTGGTAATAGGCATTGTTGTTGACCAGATGCGCTGGGATTTTCTTTACCGCTACACTGACCTGTACGGCCCCAACGGCTTTAAGCGTATGATAAACCAGGGCCATAGTTGCGAAAATACTTTTATACCCTATATGCCCACTTACACTGCACCCGGGCATACATGTGTATATACAGGTAGCGTGCCGGCACTGCATGGTATAATGGGTAATAACTGGTATAGTAAAGCCACTAAAAAAGTAGTGTACTGTACCGATGACTCTACCGTAACAACGGTTGGCACCACGGGCAATGCCGGTAAAATGAGCCCGCAGAATATGTGGGTAACCACCATTACAGATGAACTGAGGCTAAGCAATAATTTTAAAAGCAAAGTAATAGGCATTGCCTTAAAAGACAGGGGTGCAATACTGCCTGCAGGGCATAGTGCCAATGCTGCTTACTGGTACGATGGCGTAACCGGCAGGTGGATTACCAGCAGCTATTACATGAACGCATTGCCAGCCTGGGTAAATAAATTTAATGACCTTGATAAGCCGGGTACATACATGGCCAAAGACTGGAACACCCTTTTACCCATGAACAAATATGACCAAAGCACCGATGATGATAAACCTTATGAAAGCACTATACCCGGTGAAAAATCGCCGGTATTCCCTCATAAACTTTCAGCCATTACTTCCGGTAAATACGAGGCATTCAGGGTTACTCCGTATGCCAACAGTTTTACTTTTGATTTTGCAAAGGATGCCATTGAAAACGAAAAGCTGGGTGCAGGTGCAGTAACCGATTTTTTAACGGTAAGTATTTCTTCTACCGATTATATTGGCCATGCCTTTGGGCCCAACTCTGTTGAAATAGAAGATACCTACCTGCGGCTTGATGAGGATATTGCCGGTTTTTTAAAATACCTCGATACTAAATTTGGGAAGGGTAATTACCTTACTTTTTTAACCGCAGATCATGGCGTGGCGCATATACCCGGATTTTTAAAGGAACATAAACTGCCCGGCGGCACTTTTAATGATGCCGGTTTTATCAATGATATTAACCAGGCCATCGAAGCAAAATTTGCTATAAAAAATACCATCCTTTCTGTACAGAATTACCAGTTGTACCTCAACACGGATGAAATAGAAAAGCAAAATAAAGAGGTGTCACCAATTGCGGCTGCTATCATCAGTATGCTGATGCAAAAAGATTATATCATTGATGCGGTTGAAACTGCTAAACTTGGTGCAGCTACCTTACCTATGCCGCAAAAATCAATGTTTAGCAATGGCTACAATCCAAAGCGGAGTGGTGATATTATATTCACTGCCAAGCCAGGTTATTTTGACGGCGGGGCAAAAGGTACAACGCATGGTTTATGGAACCCTTATGATGCTCATATCCCCCTCCTGTTTTTTGGCTGGAACATTAAGCCCGGCAAAACCAACCGTGAAACTTATATGACTGATATTGCCCCAACCATTGCTGCCATGCTGCAGATACAGATGCCGAATGGGTGTGTAGGTAAAGTGATTACGGAAATAATATATCGCTAGCTCCATCGGAGCTGCCACTTTGTAGCAAATGTTATCGTATATAAATGCGTGCCGCAGGTACATGCTTCAACTCATTAAAAATTAGCAGATTAAAAAAAGATATTTCGCCCTTTCAGGGCTTTGCTATATTTCATTGTTTACCCAGGGCGCTGCCCCTGGCTATAATATTTCGCCCTTTCAGGGCTTAATAATAGCCATCGGAATTTGCTTTCAAGCCCTGAAAGGGCAAAACAAATTAGCGTAGGGCAACGCCCTACGTGAATAATCCATTTTAAGTCAAGCCCTGTAAGGGCGAAATATCGACAATTTGATATACACCGATAACGAAATGCTTAAATTATTTTCTTCCTTTAATTATAATGGTCTGTAATGTTGCCCATTGGTATGTATTTGAACCGAGCGTGGCAACGATGATGCCCATTGGTATATCGCCGGTTAAAAAAATGTATTTCATACCGGCAACCTGTAGCCGCTAACCGGTTTTATGGAGGAATGAGATGAAAATATTTACCTGATTATTTATACTTTCATTTCCACTTCTATGGTGGTGCCGGTATTTAATTCTGATTGTATATTTAGTTCAGCTTTTAGCAACAGCGCTCTTTTTCTTATTTCGTTCAGGCCACGGCCAAAGCTGATTTCTTCGGTATCAAACCCTTTTCCATTATCCGTAATTTTCATTTTTAGGATTGATTTTTCGTACCCGATACTTACCGCTGCAAATTTACTTTTAGCATGCAAACCTATATTTAATAAAGCCTCCTTAAAAATCAAAAACAGTTCGTGCCTTTTATCCATGTGCAGCTTTATATCCTTTACCTTTTCATCTGTTACAAAACTTATTTCCACATTGTACTTCGATTGAATTTCGGAGGCATACCTTTTCATTCTTGTAATGGTATATTGCAGTTCATCATTGGCGGGGTTAATGCTCCAAATCATATCATCCATCACTTCTATCATCCGGTTGCTGTTATTGCTTATCTGCGTTATATAATCCTTCGTTCTTTCAATATCCCTTTCTACTTTAATCTTCGCCATTTCGCTCAGCAAATTAATATTGCTGAGGGTGCTGCTCATATCTTTGGTAAGGCTGGTGGCAATTCTTGTGCGTACACCTTCTGCTTCTTTTATCCTGTTTACCCTTAGCTTATCAACCCAATATAATATGGCAATTGCTACAAATGCCAGCATACCTGCAAACCACAATGTTTTGTAAAAAGGTGGTTTTATTTTTATTACCAGTTCGGTAATATTCTTGGCGGTAACACCGTCTGCATTTTCAACCTTTACTTTAAACGTGTACCTGCCCGGTGGTAAATAATTGTACACTGCCTGGTTAAATTCATCGGCCCTGCGCCATTGTTTATCTATTGGTTCCAGTTGGTAATAGTACACCAGTTTATTTTTGTTTACAAAGCTGAGTGCGGCAAAACCAATGGTAATTGAATTTTGACTGGCAGCTAATTCTACCTTATTCAATTGCAAAATAGAATCAACGGGCAGGGAGCGGTTCGGCAATTTTAAACCGGTTATGATTACAGGTGGTGGTTGTGTATTTGTTTTTACATCATCAGGATTAAACACTACAAAATCATCCGAAGATCCAAACATCATGCGGCCATCTGCCAACTGGTACGAAGCCGCCACCTGGAAATTATCATTTGCAATACCATCATTTCTATCGAATAAAGTAAATGTCTTTTTCTGCAGGTTCATCCTGCACAGGCCATTCAGTAAACCAAGCCACAGGTAACCACTTTTATCTTTCTCCATACTTACTACCGCATTGGAGGGCAACCCATCGGCAACAGTAATGTAGGTGGTTGTTTTATTTTTTGTATTATAAATATTTAGCCCGCCGGTTGCAATAATCACCAGGCTGTCGTTGTATTCAAAAGCAACGGAGGCATCGTTGGTAAGTAATCTTTTTTCAGCAATATCATTTTTAGTAAGGTGCAATACAATGCTGTCGTTTGCAGGGTTTATTTTGTACACGCCTTCTTTATTGGTACACACCCACACAAATCCTTTGCTATCGATGATGATATTTTTTACCCTTACGTTTGGTATGCCGGTTATTTTATAAAAGCCATTTTCAAAGGCAGTAACGGCTTTTGCAGGTACCCATTTTACCAACCCCCGGTTGTTAGATCCCAGCCATATATTGCCCAGCTTATCCTGCACTGCCTGCCTGATGGTACGTCCTTCAAATATCGGCGGGTCGTATCTTACAGCCGCACCGGTTATTTCATCATACACAAAAATAAATCCCGGCTGGCCCACCAGCCATATAGTGCGGTTATCGTTCAGCCTGCAGATATCCCATACCGGTAGCCCGTTTGCTTCATCAATGCCTTTTATATCAAGGTTTATATTATTGAATTTGCTATCGTACCTGTAAATGCCATCGCCCCACACACCCACCAGGGTAGTACGGTTACGGGCAGGCGCAAAGCTAAGCAGGTAGCCATTTCCCAGTGTGCCGTTAAGGCGGTTATAGTGTTTGTAACTGGTAAATAACTGGTGCGAAGGATTAAAAACATATACCCCGTTATTGCTGGTTGCTATCCAAATGTTTTGTTCCCTGTCTTCAAATAAATTGGCTGTTTCATAACTGATGCCCTGGTCGCTGGTGTATCCACTGTACACGGCCTCAAAATTTTTAGTTTGCTCATTAAATTTCACCATCACATTTAGGCCGCTTATCCAGATGCTGCCGTCTTTTTGCTCCATAAAATAATCCGGCTCAATATATTTTTTTGCAACCGGCACAAGGTCGTATGCATTTAATACAATTTCATTTTTTACCAGGTTGTAACAATACAACCGGGATGCACCAATATTTACCGGCCAGCTTATAAACCAAAGCCTGCCTTTTTTATCAATTTTATAACTGCCGGCGCCACCTACTTTGCCAAGCATTTCTATAAAAGGTTCCCGCTCTGTATTGTGCCCGTAATAACTGATTGCCCGGGTATTTTTATTATACACCGCCATGCCCGAATCTGTACCTATCCAGTATTTTTTTGTAACAGCATCCTGGGTAATATTCACCACCTTCCAGTTTAGCGGTACAGGAAAAATATTATGGGCAGCCGAAAATTCATTGGTCTTTCTGTTGTAGGTAAGCAACTCAAGATTGGGGAATATATAAAACAAATTGCCTTCACTGTCTTCCACCAATTTTCTCAGGGCCTGGATATTATTTTCATTTGCCTGTTTTACACCGGCTTTACGAAACACAAACCGCCTGGTATCAAAAATGCCAATGCTGCCATCATTCAATACCAGCCACAGGTTATTAAATTTATCTACCAGCAACTGCTCCACATAATTATCCGGAATAGAATTTTTATCGCCGGGGTTATTTCTAAAAGTGAGGAAACGGTTACCATCAAACCGCTGCAATCCGTTCAGCGTACCTATCCAGATATAACCCGTTTTATCCTGTGCGATAGAGCGGGTGTTATAAGCTGCCAACCCGTTTTTAACACCATAATGCGTAAACGAATATTGCTTCGGCTGCTGACCGGCCAGCAATTGTACCATAAGCATGGCTGTTATAAAAAACGAACAGTGTTGGCGCAAGTAAATTAGTTTAATCAAATGTAAGAATTGGTTACATAGATTGAGCAATAAGCCGGATGAATTGTTGTTTTCGTATTTCAATTGAGGCATAGCCCCAGCGAATTGTTTTATGGAGTGGAGGATTTTAAAATATTTTATTGAAAAGGTTTTTGTCCGGGCATTTATACCATTGGCAACATCGTTGCGTCGCACACTTGTACGATATACCTGTGTGGAGCTTTGCTTACGGGATGTGGGTAGCAGTAAGTAATGTTTTTTCAAACTTAAAACTTTCACTAAAATGGTTTAAAGCAATCATAATTACGAGAACAATTTTATTTGGGTGAATGGGAGTATAGTAAAAACATTCGTATATATTTGATTGTACGAAATTTTTAATGAAGCTTTTATTCACCTATATCATCTTATTTTTTGGTCTGACAAATTGTAATCACTCACCAAAGAGTGATAAGAATATTGTTCAAAAAAATTTCTATTCTACAGGAAAAGTTAAATCGATAATTTCACTAAATTCTGACATGGTTAAAAATGGAGAATGTTTCTATTTTGACGAAGATGGTAATATTGACTCAAGTGTAACCTTTTTAAATGGAAAATTAGATGGTGTAAGAAAGTTGTACCATCTAAGCTACGGAACTTATACCTATGAATATAAAAATGGCTTATTGAGCAAGTATAAATTTTATGACACCTTAGATATTTTAAGGTATGAATCACCTCTTAATCTAAAAAGCATTGCAAAGACAACCTATAAATTTAAAAGTAACAGAAATTATTTTGACCAAGATAAAATTGACACAATCACAATTATAAATGACGGACTCCCGTATTACAATAGAGGAATTTCAATAATTGGTGCATTATTTAGCCGCTATAATGAAGAATCATACATAATTAAAACTTCAAAACATTTTAAAGACTTAAAAGAAATTAAAATAAAAGTTGAAATATTTCAGCATTTGGGAGACAGTACTGAAATACCAATTTTGTTTGACAGTATCTCAATACCAGCAAAGTAAAACTAAGCCAAGGTTCGTTTCTTCACGGATCACCCATTCGCTTACTTGAGCGTTCTTTTTTGAAACTCTTCTTACCCATTTTATAAAAGCTTTAAGCAGAATAATAGTAATCGTAGAGGGCTCACTATTGCAAGTGTGCTGCTGATGTTCAATTAGACCATTTATGTTTTATCCGTTGATTAAATTTTACAAACGTTGAGTGGGTGCTTGTGAAATAGAAACGAGTATTTACATCGGTGGAATGGTAAAAAATAGTAACTAACAACAATACAAAATGTATAACGCTAATGTATTGATACTGAACACGCATTTTTTTAAATGAGAGGTGTTTTATATCTTATATATTTGCGTTGGCTGCAATTTTTTGCGGAGACTACAGCAGCAAATAACTTTTACTGAACATTAAAACTGCAAACATTGGGGCTTAGACTTATTGACATAACAATAATCACTGCTAAAGAAATTTTACTTACGATAATATTCGCTGGGTTATTAAAGTTTTTATTATTTCGACGTACACAACATGCTTTTAAGCATATCTTAAAATATGGACTTGTGGGAATTTTTATCGCATTCGTTTTTGGGCAAATTCTTGCAAACACATTCACTGAGGACAAATAAATCATAAATACAGGGCGACTTTTAGTAGTTCAACTTCCGACTTATTCGATGGTTGTAGGGCTTATTATTGGTACATTAATTTTCTACCGAAGGATTCATAGACGATTAAAATAATCATAAAAGCGAGAATAGTCTAATATTTCCTTTTTCAATCTAAAAATCAAAGCTACAGCCAACATTGGTGGCTAATGCACAACTAATTTTACGGAGAAGTTACCTGACGTGAACATTTGGAGATCGCCACAGGTTTTTGTTAAAAGCAGTTTAAGTCTATATCCTACTCATGGAAGTTCCTACCTATCACGTGGTAAAAGCTCAACATGGGTATTTAGTACAAGAGGGCGATGCAACGATGTTGCCAAATGATTCTTAGTTAGGACAAAAAATTTTATTTCTTTGCACCAACCGCAAAAGATTTTAAGTACATGAGCTACTCTTTTAGGCAGTGGTCGGTAAGGACATCGACCATGGAGGCAAAAAATAGTACAATAGATTAATCAACTTATTGCTTTGGTAAAAAATCTTCTCTCGCCGGCGTAAAAACATCTACCAGCATGCCTTGCTGCAAACACAGGATGCCATGAACAGCATGCGGCGGTACAAAAAATCCATCACCCTTTTTAATGATCTTTTTTTCATCTCCGATGCTCATTTCAAAAACACCGCTTTCAATATAAGTTACCTGTGTATGCGTGTGATGATGTAATTGCCCTACTGCATCTTTTTCAAACTTCACTTTTACCAGCATTACATTATCGTTGTAACCGTACACCTGTCTTTGAATACCATTGCCCAGATCTTCCCATAAAATTTCATTTTCTACCTGGTATAAATTGCTTTGGATCATTTGTATTGCTGATTTCTTTTAATAAGATTTTAATGTAAAGTTATATGCCAAACTCTTTCAAAAATAAGTTGGATTAAATACTTATTATTAAAAACAGGCACGATGTCAATATCGTTTAATAAATTGTAACCCCATTACAGCATGTGATTTTTCACTGCAACATCTCCCAACGAGCCATAGCAAAGCCGGGGACGTTGCGCCCAGCCGGGGTATCTTAAATTTATTATACACTTAAATATAAAATGGTTAATTTATCTTCTGAAAATAGGAAGATTCATTACAACATTCCATGAAATTTACTAGATTACAGAGTTTAACATCATGATGACACTGATTAATAATAATGCTTAAAAATCAATTCTTTTAAAATACCCTAAACTACTTAATGAAAAGATTTTACCCTTTTTTTATACTTCTTCTTTTTTTATCCATTGATATTTCTGCACAGGATGTAAATTTTGAATGGGTAGGGCAGGTGCCCAGGTGTCCGGCTGGTAGTTCAGAAAATTATAGCCTGGGTGTAGATGCCCGTAAAAATGTTTATACCGCGGGCAATTATGAATATACCAATGATTTTGACCCGGGGCCAGGTATATACAACCTCACATCCGTTACACCGGCAATGGATATTTACATCTCCAAATTAGACTCATACGGAAAGCTTATCTGGGCAAAAAGTTTAGGTGGAAAAGGCGATGATTTTCTTGGCGACCTTGCTGTGGATGCTGTTGGTAATCTCTATTGTTCAGGCACCTTTTTCGATACTGCTGATTTTGACCCTGGTGCCGGAATAGTACATCTCGGAGGTAGTGGTGGCTTTCTATCGAAATTTGATACCGATGGAAACCTTGTTTGGGCAAGCAAAGTAAGGCTTGCCAGTAATCATTCCATGGCCATGGATGAGTCCGGAAACATTTACTTAACCGGTATATTTCATCAAGGGGAAGATATTGATCCCGGCCCGGGTGTTGTTAGCACTTCAATTCCCGGGACGCATACTTCTGTAGCCAAGTTTGATAACAATGGAAATTTTCTATGGGTAAAAATGCTACTTGGTAGCAGATACGCCTATTCACAAAGTATTCAACTGGACAAGAAAAAAAATATCTATATCACTGGCATGCAAATGGGAACCATGGATGCTGACCCTGGTGTCAATATTTTTAACGTGAGTTCTGTTGATATTTTTACGTTCACCTCATATATTTGTAAGTTGGACTCCTCAGGTAATCTTAAATGGGCAATGCCAGGCATAGGTGATGCGATAGCCGTAGATGCGCAGGAAAATGTAATTAGCTATAATGGCGATATTACCAAGTACGATGTGAACGGAAATTTATTGTGGACGAAAGCATCCGGTGGATTTCCGCTTACTGAAAACAACGTAAAGTCAAGGATGCTTTGTGTGGACTCCCTGGGTAGTATCTATATTAGCGGGTCATTTCAGAATACAAGAGATTTTGATCCCGGGCCTAATGTGTTTAATATGACTTCTGTCGTCGGAATCGATTTAAATGATATGTTTTTAAGTAAACTTGATGCTGATGGAAAATTTCTATGGGCAAAGCAATTTGGGAGTTTTCATCGTGACATGTTCTACGCTATGATACTGGACAATTCAGGAAATATATATACAACTGGAATATTCATGGGTACTGTAGATTTTGATCCCGGTACTGGTGATTATAATTTAACTTACTATCCCTGGTCAAACTTTATATTAAAGTTAAGTCCATGCCCTAATCATACTGATTCAATCCTTCTCGTAAATTCCTGTTCATCCTACAAACTTAATAACATCCTATACGACAGCAGTGGTACCTACACCCAAATAATTGCAAATGCTGTAGGTTGTGATAGCCTTATTACCCTTAAGCTAAATATAAATAACAAGGTTAGCGACACTACAGTAGTTTCCTGTAAAGAATTTACATGGCGCAACTTTACTTATACCAACAGCGGTGTATATAATGATACATTGGTATCATCAAATGGGTGTGATAGTATTTTACGACTGAGCCTTGTGATAACACCTGTGCGTTATTCATCGGTCCAAAACTCCATTTGTGCAGGTGGATCTTTTGATGGCTATTTCGCAACCGGGGTTTATATAGATACTTTAGTTGCAGCAAATGGATGTGATAGTATCCGTACTTTAACACTTTTCGTAAACCCACGGGTTTATACTACCCTTACTGCTACCATCTGTGAAGGTGGAAATTATAATGGGCACACTTTAGCAGGTAATTATAATGACACACTCATTGCTGTTAATGGATGTGACAGCATTGTAACGCTTAACCTTAAGGTGAATTCAAAAAAGATCACTAACATATATGCTGCTATTTGTAAAGGAAATTCCTATGGAGGTCACACATCTTCTGGAATTTATTATGATAGTTTGTTCACTCAAAATGGTTGCGACTCCATTGTAGTCACTCACTTAACTGTAAATCAGTTACCGAAACCAAATC
>JANMVB010000348.1:0-4314 GCA_031392305.1 Ferruginibacter sp. | reverse complement strand
GGGGTTAAACATTCAAAAGGAAGCTTACTTATTTTTCTGGATTCGGATGATTTGCTATCACCCGATTGCCTTACAAACAGGGTTGAGAGATTTCAACAAAACCCCGGCTTTGATTTCCTTGTATTCAGCACGGTAGAATTTAAGGAGCGTATTGATGATACCAATATACTGCTCAATGTATTCAATAAAGAAAATATCATAGAGCGGTTTTTAAACCTGGATGTGCCCTGGCTTACTACCGGCCCGATATGGCGGGGGGAAAGTTTTTTAAAACTGGGGCAATGGAATGAAGACATTATCTCCTGGCAGGATTGGGAGTTGCATATAAGGGCATTGCTGAAAGGTTTTACATTTAAATATTTTGCAACAATTGATAATTATGTACGGAGAGATGTACCCTTCGAAAGTATCGGCACCAATTCGCTTTCAAGGGAACACCTGGCAGGTTACCTGCGGCTGTTTCAGCAACTTAAATTATTAATGATTGACTATCCCAATTACATTAGGAGGTTATATGGATTGGGCTATTGGGTAGCAGATCAGGCGCTTGCCAAAGGTTATGTTGACATTACAAAAGAAGCCATCCGTTTTTTGAAAGAGGGCCTCACCTACAAAGAAAGAATGGTAATAATGGCGAGGTTATATTTTTTTAAGCAGCTTACTATTAAGCATTTGAAAATGCCGGATTATGGTACCATGCGTAAAGTGTATTTGCAATAATAAATGCACCCTATTTTAAATATGTTTGCTAAAGGGTAACCCACATGCTAAAAGAGTTTTTAAAAGAAATATCGGGTATTCATTTTATTGATGTTGGCAGCAGTGGCAGCCTGGATAAGAAATGGAAAAACCTGGAGCCCTTTATTCATCTTACCGGGTTTGATCCTAATAAGGAAGAGTGCGAACGGATGCAGGCTTTGCCCCATCAGTTTAAAAGCTTACAATATTTACCTTATGCCATTGCCGGCAGCAAAGGGGTACAAACTTTGTATAAAACAAACAGTATTTATTGCTACTCCTTACTGCAACCCAATACAGCCTGGCTGAACAGGTTTGAATTTAATACACTCTTTACACAAACCGGAGAGGAGGAAGTTAATACCGTTAAACTAACGGATATTGATGAATTTAAAAACGTGGATACCGATATCATTAAGGTAGATACACAGGGATTGGAACTACCTATTTTAACCAACGCAGGTACGCTACTGGAGCAGGCATTTTTTGTAGAGACTGAAACCGGGTTTGTAGAAAATTATATCGGTGAGTCCACTTATGCTGAGATAGATTTATTTATGCGGTCAAAGGGGTTTTTGCTTTTTGATATTAATACTACACATCGCATTGCAAGGGATAATCACTTTAAAGAACTGCATACCGGTGCGGAACAAATTCTCTGGTGCGAAGCTACCTGGATGAAGGATTATATTACCCTGATTAATAACGGCAGTATCAATGCTGCCGCTCTTGTGCGGGAGAAGGCATTGAAAATACTGATCATTTGCGGGCTGCAGGGCTGTATTGATTATGGGTACGAACTTGCGGTACTTTTTAACCAGTTGCAGCTTATTGATGCAGTTGAATTAAAAATATTGGCGGATAAAGATGCCTGGCTGTTAAAAGATGAAACATTAATGGAGGAAACGGTTGTCCGCCACCGTTTTAGTTTGCTGAACAGTGCATTACGGTTATTGCCCGGAAGTATAAGAACCAAAATAAGTAATGCGGCACAGCTTGCTGCCAAACAAAAACATTTGTTTCATGGATAGGCCATTGAATAAAATATGTCTCCCCTTAAGATAGTTCATTTATCAACTTACCTTGATGGGGGAGCTGCCACCGCAGCGTACCGGATACATGAAGCCTTATTAAAAAATGGTGTTGATTCTATGTTCCTCACCACGCAGGGTATTTGCTCAAAAGATTTCAGGAATGTTTTTGTACAGAATATTACGCCGAAAGCGCACCCTATAAAAGAATCCTTTGGGGAAAGGGAAAAAAAGAGGATACGGTTTAGGATAAAAAAACATTTGGGTATCAACCTGGTAGAGCCGAAGGAATCCATCATCAAACTATTTAATGAAACAGTGCCTCAACTTGATTGTGAGATTGCAACCCTGCCATTTGCTGAATATGATATCTTAGAAAATCCGCTGGTTAAAAATGCTGATATTATTCATTTGCATTGGGTGGCCGGTATGATAGATTATCCTTCATTTTTAAGGGATAATAGAAAGCCGGTAGTGTGGACACTTCATGATATGAATCCCTTCCTGGGATTATTTCATTACGGGGAGGATGAAGAGCGTAACAGCGTGCCGGCAAATAAAATAGACAAAGAAATACGGTTGATAAAACAAAAAGCTATAAAGCACAGGAAGTCGCCTTTGATATTTGTTACACCTACAGATTGGTTGTATAAAGAAGCAACAGATAACCTGGTGTTTAGAAAAATGAAGGGTTGCTGTATTCCTTATGCCATTGATATTTCGCAATTTTCTTCTGTGAAAGTGGAAGATTTTAAAAGACAGCAGAACATACCGGAAGAAAACAATATTTTTTTATTTGTTGCGCATTCGGTAGCCGTAAAAAGAAAAGGATTTGATATATTAATTGAAGCCCTGAATAAATTAAGTCACCTTCCGGCAACTTTACTGGTGCTGGGTGCTGCCCCGGAAATAAATGTACCGGGGTTGGATATACGCTACCTGGGAAGCATTCAGGATAATGCGGTGATAGCAAATTATTATACAAATTCAGACGCCTTTATAATTCCCAGCCGGGAAGATAATTTACCCAACACCATGCTGGAATCATTGGCTTGTGGCACGCCGGTAATTGGGTTTGCCGTGGGAGGTATCAGGGAGCATATTGTAGATTTTGAAACAGGCTTATTGGCCCGGGATATTAGTGCCACAGCACTCGCAAAAGCCATTGAAACATTCTGTGAAAAAAAGGAATTGTTTAACAGGGAGTATATAATGAATTATGCCAGGGAGCAGTTTAACGAAAACACCGTTGCAGCAAAATATATGCAGGTGTATCACCAGTTGTGCCCTTCAAGGGTAAGTTAAATAATTGGGGTGATTGTTATTAAATGGTACTGATAAAAATGAGTGAATACAATTTTTTGTCCGGGCAGTAAAACATTGGGCAGCATCGTTGCATCGCCCTCTTGTACCGCATACCTATTGGGATCTTTAATTGTGTTTTTTTTAAATAGATGTTTCGCCCTTTCAGGGCTTGATAAACTTTGTTTTATTTTCACAGGGCGTTGCCCTGTGCTATTATGTTTCGCCCTTTCAGGGTTTAATCTTACAATTTCTAAAATTATGAATCAATTAACCAAGCCCTGAAAGGGCGTAATACCCCAGCACAGGGCAACGCCCTGTGTTAATCACAAAATAAAAGCAAGCCCTGTAAGGGCGTAACATATGTCCCGGCGGGGTTTTCACAGCGTAAACAACAAGTTATAAAAGCACTAACCGTGAAACCCCGACGTGTCAGGTACTCAAAACTTATAATCTATCAGGCCAGTAATTTTAAAAGCTATTCCGGTAAAATATAAACCGCCAAAGAGTGGAAGCTAACTGTTGGTAGCTCTCTTCTACGTCGGGGTTTCACGGATGCAGATTTATATTTTGAAGCGCTTGCCGTGAAAACCCCGCCGGGACAGAATACACCATTCATCACTTACCTGCTCTTTAGTTTAAGATAATGACCCCATGCCAAAGCTTAGCATCATAACCATTAATTACAACAACTATGATGGATTAAAGAAAACAATGGATAGTGTGTTTGCCCAAACCTATAAAAACTATGAATACATTATTATTGACGGCGGCTCAACAGACAGTAGTAAAGATCATATAGAACAGCACCTTGATAAATTGCATCATTGGGTAAGTGAAAAAGACAATGGAATATTTAATGCAATGAACAAAGGGATTAAAAAGGCAACAGGGGAGTACCTGTTATTCCTCAATTCCGGGGATCATCTTTATGATGCGTTGGTGTTAAGTAAAGTTTTTGATCAACATACAGCGGCGGATATAATTTATGGAAACGTTTTGTGGGAGCCTCATCAATACAATGGCATATACCCTGATAAATTAACCTTTGAATATTTTACTATGGACACCCTGCCCCACCAGGGGTCATTTATAAAAAGAGCGCTATTTGATAAAGTGGGTTTATATGATGAAGGTTATAAGATAATACCTGATTGGTTATTTTTTCTGCTTGCTATTTATAAATTTAACTGTACTTATAAACATGTCAACATCCTCATTTCGGTTTGTAATACAGAAGGGT
>JANMVB010000330.1:0-1514 GCA_031392305.1 Ferruginibacter sp. | reverse complement strand
GGTTCGTTTAATTCCATTTTGCTAAATTACAAAATAGGTCAGATAAAATGGAAGTAATTGTATTAACCAATAAATATTCTAGGTGAGAAATTATGCCATTCACAATGGGAATATTAGTAACACTTTTATTTGCAAAATAACTTTTAATTAGGGAGGTAAATAATGTATCACGCAAGTAAAGTTCCACATTGGTATGTGGTACAAGGGAGTGACACAACGATGTACCACATTGCCTTTCAGCCGGTGCAACAAAAATATTAGTAATGAAATAAACCCTGCAAAAATTTGGAAATGCGTGTACTTGTATTGATCTTTTATTACTTAAAATGATACACCATAGACAGGCCACCGCCACCTTTTTGATAATAAGGCATTACCATCGTATTCATCGGTTTGTCTTTAAATAACTTTCGCTTAATAGTGGGGTAAATCCAGTAAGCAAGTTTGGCAGATGCAATACCCACACCGGCGCCCGCCAATACATCACCCATCCAATGACGGTTATTATACATGCGCATTGCGCCGGTAGTGCCTGCCACCACATAACCTGCAATGCCGTACCAGGGGGATACATCTTTATACTCCTGCCGTAAAAATTCGGCAGACATAAAAGCCTGCGCCGTATGGCCGGAGGGGAAAGAATAATAATCGGTTCCATCCGGCCTGATTTCATGGGTTAGCTTTTTAATGCCAAAAACTGAGCTGGTCATTATTGCGGTTGACATCAGGTAAATCATGCTCCTGTCCCTGAAATTATGCCGCCCCTTTATACCCAATGCATTTAAACCATATACCGCTGCCGCCGGTGCATACATCAGGTAGTTATCGATGGTTATTTTTTTGTGCGGCCGCTCCACCCACATTTCATTTTTCATTGTTTGGTTAAAGCTTTCCAACCCTTCAGTTTCAAGCGATAAAAATCCATATAACATTAAAATGCCGGGAGCAATAAAGGTGGTTTTGCCAACAGATCCTTTTTTTGAATTGGTTTGTTTCCATTTCTTCTCCAGGTTAACCGAATCAACAGAAAGCCTTGTTGCTGAAGTATCTGTAAACTGGCCCTGAACATTATACACTGAAGGAATGGTAATGAATACAAACAGGAGTTTTTTAGTTAATCGCATGGATTTACTTTTTGCTGGTGATGATTTTACCGAAATGATTAGGGAGAAGATTAATGCGTTGGTTCAATAAATAAATGTAATAATTTTTCTGGTGCAAACATATATTTACCATACCAATTATTAATCCTTTCTAGAATATTTAACTTAATTTTCAAAATTATATTGTAGCAGCAGGAAACAAAATATTCATAATTTTTTCCCAACAAATGCTTACCCATTTCCTTAAATTATTGTTGTTGATGTTGAGCCTGGCATTACCATTTTGGCTAATGGTGAGGTTAATTGCAGGATACTACCATATAAGAATTGGCAATAAAATTAACCTTCAATACGAACTGTTGCTGATACTGTTTATCATTTATATAACCGGCACATTGGCTGTTACCATTG
>JANMVB010000097.1:0-6182 GCA_031392305.1 Ferruginibacter sp. | reverse complement strand
TTAGTAAGACCCTTGGTATGAATGGCTTTGAATGGGATTTTGTGCATCCCAATATTACGTCCCGTGAAATTGCGGAAGACAAATACGCAGCTATAAAAAACTTTACCGGTTTCAGGCATTACCTCGACTGGAAACAGATGGAAGGAACCGAAGGGAAATATTCTTTCAACCCCGGCAGCGCCGGTGGATGGAATTATGATATGACTTATGAGCGCTGCAAAAGAGATAGCATTGAAGTACTGGCCTGTATTAAAAATACGCCGGAATGGATGGAAAACACTTACCCTGCAGCAATGCGATCAACTGACAATGCGCCTTTAAAATATGGTAAGTCCCGCGATTCGGTTCAGTCATTTATTGAAAAAGGAAGGCTGGCTTTCCAGTTTACCGCCCGCTACGGACGCAATACAACTATTCCGTTATCATTGCTAAAAATCAATACGCAACCAAGGTGGACCAACGACCCGCCCAATGAAGTAAAAGTGGGGCTTGACCTGGTGAAGTATGTAGAATGCGGCAACGAGTTAGATAAATGGTGGAAGGGTTCGAACGGGTACATGAATGCCTATGAATATGCTACTTTATTGTCGGCCTTTTATGACGGGCACAAGGGTATGTTGGGCAATGATGCAGGTGTAAAGACTGCCGACAGTACCATGCAGGTGGTAATGGGAGGATTGGCACTAAGCGATCCATCTTATGTAAGAGGAATGATAGAATGGTGCAGGCAACACAGGGGCTACAAATCTGATGGCAGTATTGATCTTTGCTGGGATGTGATCAACTATCATCACTACTCAAACGATGCCGCCACTTCCCAACAGGGAAATGCAACAAGAGGATCCGCACCGGAAAAATCGGATGCAATCAGTGTGGCAAAATCGTTTGTTAATCTTGCAGAAAAATATGCTGATGGAATGCCGGTATGGATCACCGAACTGGGTTTTGATATTCACCAGCAAAGTCCGTTGAAAGCCATTGCCATAGCGGGGAAATCTGCATTGCAAACGCAGGCCGACTGGATCCTTCGGTCTTCTTTAACTTATTTAAGAGAAGGCATCAGTAGTTTATTTTTTTACGAATTGAAAGATTTTGATGTCAGCAACTCCACGCAGTTTGCTTCCATGGGACTTACCGATACCTTGTATCAGCGAAAACCTGCAATGGATTATTTGTACCAAACCAATCAATTGATGGGTGACTATCGGTTTAATCGCAGCCTGCAGCAACTACCCGTTATTGACGAGTATGAAAAAGAAGGTAAATTCATTTATGCTGTATGGGTGCCTGACGAAAAAGGAATTGAGTTGCCATGCAGCCTGCCTTTCCCTTATGAGGATTCCGTAATCGTATACCGGCCGGTTATTGGGGGCAACCAGTTGCAGGTTGAATCAGTTGCAGTTATCAATGGCGTTGTTGAATTGATTGCAACAGAAACACCTCTATTTGTTGCAACCAAACCAACGCCTGCCAACCAGCAATATGTTATCAGCAAGCCTCAATAAAAAGGCGTACCCTTATTGTTTGTGTAAAAGTGCAGCGCATTTCATCCCGGTTTTTGCCTGCCCGATTGTGTGCTGCGTTATAATTTAGTTATCCTGCACAAGGGATAAAACCGTGAGTTGGATATTATGCAGAAATAAAAATTTTGTTAAAGACAAAAAATTAAATGCGAAACATTTCGTAATTACAGAAATAAGGTTATTTTTGAACTACTAAAATTTTCGTACATAAAAAATTTACCATGAAAAAATTATTATTGCTTGTAACGGTTATGGCCCTTATTAATCTTCCTTTTACAATATCTGCCCAGGATATAAAAGAAGAAAAAATTATTATTGAGGAGAAGGTGGATAAGAAGGAAAAAATTGATAAAAAAGAAACCCAGGAAATTATTATCCGTAATAAGGGTGGAAAAGACATCAATCTAAAAGTGGAAGTAAACGGCGACAAGATTACTGTAAATGGAAAACCCCTTGCTGAATTTAAAGACGATGAAGTTTCGGTTGACAAAAGAAAAATAACCATCCGGGGCGGAGGGGACCGTATGATGACCATGGATTTTGATCAGGATAACATGATGCACTTTGATAAAAACTTTATGAAAGAATGGAAAGGTGAAGGCAAAGAATTAATTAAACCATTCCTGGGAGTAACTACAGAAAAAACCGATGATGGTGCAAAAATAACCGAGGTGGTAAAAGCAAGTGCGGCTGAAAAAGCCGGTTTAAAAGTGAATGATATAATTACTAAAGTAGGGGACCAAAAAATAACTGGCGAAGAGAGTTTATCTGAATTGATTGCAGCTAAAAAACCTAAAGAAGCTGTAAAAATATCCTATACCAGGAATGGAAAGGAAAGTAGTGTAAAGGCTACATTAGGAGAAAGAAAAGTAAAGGAGAATATGGAGTTTGCTTTCAGAAGCCCGGGTGGGAAAGTAAGGTCTTTTTCAGCCCCCAGGATTTCAGGAGCTCCGAATATAGAATTTTACCAGGATGAACTGGCAGATCTTCAATCATCATTGGGATCAATGAATGGTGGTGATTACTCTCCCTACCCTTCGTTTCCCCGCCAGAAAAAACTTGGATTAAAAATACAGGATACCGATGAAGGGGGAAATGTAAAAGTTATAGAGGTAGAGGCAGGATCAGCGGCTGAAAAAGCTGGCTTAAAAAAAGATGATATTATTACAGAAATTGGTGGCAAAAAAGTAAATAATACGGACGAGGCAAGAGAACAATTAAACCCGGAGGAAGCAAAATCTTCTTATAATTTAAAAGCTCTTCGCAATGGTGTGGAAATGAGCTTTGATGTTAAAATCCCTAAAAAACTAAAGACAGCAAATTTATAGTAAAGTATAGCCGAAAAGCGGGAGCCATTAACCGATAGCGCAAGCTGGTGGTTGGTGGCTTTTTGCTTTATACCAGTTTTTTAATACTGGTAATTTCTTTGACGCAATAGGATATACTTATTACGCTTTTTTATGACGTAAGAAAAGATCCATATTGGTATGATGTAGAAATAGCCCCCTGCACCCAAGGGGGTTCTGCAGAATGTGATTGCTAAAGTGTAGGTGACTGGTGATATTTGTGGCTAATTTATAACGTAGGAAAAGTTCCCCATAGGTATGACGTACAAGTGAGTGACACAACGATGTTGGTCAAGGTTTTTTTGCCCGGACAACAATTAATAATGAAAGCCGGAAAAGCCGGTGTTAAAAAGAAAATTAACTGCGGGAACCTTGTAAAATACTGAATGATGTTTTATGAAATTCCCTTCGCTGATTTACATCTTTAAGATTCTGTACCTTTACCGCCGTGATAAAAAATGATAAATACGAAGTAGTGATTGGCCTGGAAGTGCATGCCCAGCTACTAACAAAGAGTAAATTATTTTGTGGCGACAGTGCCAGTTATGGCGGGGCACCCAATACTCATATTAGCCCGATAACTTTGGCTCACCCTGGTACTTTGCCCAAACTGAATAAAAAGGCTATTGAATTTGCCATTAAACTTGGCCTTGCTCTCCACTGCGAAATTGAGCAGCAAAATTATTTTGCCCGCAAAAATTATTTTTACCCCGATCTTCCAAAAGGTTACCAGGTTAGCCAGCATACCACGCCCATTTGTAAAAATGGTTTTGTAAAAATAAAAACCGGTGAGATAGAAAGAAATATTCAACTGAACAGGATTCATATAGAAGAAGACGCAGGCAAAAGCCTGCACGATGTGGATGAGCATTTTACTGCAATTGACCTTAACCGGGCTGGAGTGCCACTACTTGAGATAGTGAGCGAACCGGATTTACATAGCAGCGAAGAAGCCTTTGCTTATATCACTGAATTGCGGCGCCTGGTGCGTTGGCTGGATATCTGCGATGGTAATATGGAAGAGGGGAGCATGCGCTGTGATGCGAATATTTCTATCCGTTTAAAAGGAGAAAAGAAATTAGGCACCCGGGTAGAAGTTAAAAACCTTAACAGCATCAGGAATGTAAAAAAAGCGATTGACCTGGAAGTAAACAGGCTGATAGATATTGTAGAAAACGGCGAAAAAATTAAACAGGAAACGAGGAGTTTTGATGCGGATAACAATACAACTTTTTCATTGCGCAGTAAAGAAGAGGCAGATGATTATCGGTATTTTCCTGAGCCTGATCTTACCCCATTTAGTATTACAAATGAATTTTTAGAAGAGATAAAAATTTCTCTGCCTGCCCTGCCTGAAGAATTGGAAAAAAAATATGTTGACATTTTTAACCTGCCATTGTATGATGCCGCAGTTATTTGCAGCGACAGGTTGCTGGTAATTTATTTTGAAGGAATTATTAAATATACAGGCAATTACAAAGCTGCTGTGAACTGGCTGATGGGCCCGGTTAAATCTTACCTGAATGATCATGGTATTGAAATAAAAGACTTTGTACTTGAACCAAAAAAAATTGCAGAACTTATTCAACTGGTAGATAGCGGCAAAGTCAATTTCAGTATTGCTTCTACCAGGATAATGATGGCATTAATGATTGCGCCGGGTAAAGATGTTTTGCAAATTGCCAATGAGCTTAACCTGGTGCAGGAAAGTGACAGCGAATCTATAGCCACCTGGGTATTGGAGGTAATTGAAAAAATGCCGGATAAGGTAAAAGAATATAAAAGTGGTAAAAAAGGATTGATTGGCCTGTTTGCGGGGGAGGTAAAAAAACTAAGTAAAGGCAAGGCAGATATGCAGGTGGTAAATAAATTATTATCAGAAAAATTAAATTGAATGAACAAAATGATTAAGTTTTTAATAATGCTTGCAGGGGTACCTGTATTATTGTTCTCATCATCGTGTAACCCCAAAATGGAGAAAGGGAAATTTATAGTAACCGGGGAAATAAAAAACTTACCCGATCAAAAAGTTTTCCTGGAAGAATTGTTTTTTAGCCAGAAAGAGCCGGTAATACTTGATACCAGTGAAATAAACAATGGAAAATTTACTGTAGAAGCAATTGCCCCTGAACAAGGGTTGTACAGGCTGAGGCTGGAAAAAAATGAAACACCTTTCTTCTTCATCAATGACGAAAGCAACATTTCTTTTTCAGCAGATTACAATAAACTTAGTGTTGATAAAATTGTATTTAATACTGCTGCCAATTATTCTTTGCGTAAATTTATTAGTGGTATTGAAAAGCAAAAAGATATACTGGAACAAAAAACAGCGTTGCTGCAACAGTATGCAAACCCCGTTGAAACAGATAGTATTTATAACGGGATGCAAAAAGATTATCTCGAAAAAGAAAATAGTTTTAAAGGCTATGTACTTCAATACCTGGATACTACAACAAACCCAATGGTGGCATTATTTACATTGGGATATACAAGCAGCATAGAACCTGAAAGACTGGAAAAAGCTATCCAGGGACTTTCAGCCCGCTTTCCTACAAATCAATCGATTACTACTATTGTAACCCAATACAAACAAATGATTGCCCAGTACAAAGCCAAACCGCATGAGGGTGGCCAGGCACCTGACATTAATATGCCAGACACAAGTGGAAAAGTATTTTCATTGAGTATGCTGAAAGGGAAATATGTGCTGGTTGATTTTTGGGCTAGCTGGTGTGGCCCCTGCCGTGAGGAAAATCCTAATGTAGTGAAAGCATACAATACTTTTAAGGATAAAAATTTTACTGTGTTGGGTGTATCACTTGATAAAGAAAAACAATCATGGATTAAAGCAATTGCAGACGATAACCTTAGTTGGTATCATATTAGCGACCTTAAATATTGGAGCAGTGCTGCAGTTGGCTTATATGGATTTGATGGGATACCTTACAATGTACTGGTAAATCCTGAGGGAAAAATAATCGGGAGTAATTTAAGAGGGAGTAATTTAGAAAGCAAACTGGTGGAGGTGTTAAGATAATTTGAATGAAATTTTGTACAATAAAAAAGGACTGTAGTAATTGAGGGCACTGAAAAAGCCTCTTCTTTTAGCAGAGAACCTGTATAGCGATTAAGTTAAAATTACTTTTAGCTTAATCGCTTTTTTATTTGTACTTTTTTTTGGGGAGGGGGAATAGGGTCAGCTATTGGGCTGTATTTGTCTTAAGATTAATGTTTGAGAATATTTTTAGCCTATTTATTTATGCTGTTTGCATTTCTGTGCTTAGTTTCAATATTCTTTTCAGATTTACCGTAA
>JANMVB010000096.1:0-11123 GCA_031392305.1 Ferruginibacter sp. | reverse complement strand
AGAAATATCTTCTTCGTGGGTAACCAGTATCACGGTGTTTCCATCCTGGTGTATCTTACCTAAAATGTCCATAATTTCATGTGAGGTCTTAGAGTCGAGGTTGCCAGTAGGCTCATCGGCTAAAATGATGGCGGGGTTATTTATTAATGCCCTTGCAATGGCTACACGCTGGCATTGTCCGCCACTCAATTCATTTGGTTTATGTTTGCTCCTGTCGTCTAATTTTACTTTTTGTAAAACGGCCATGGCCCTTTCTATCCTTTCACTTTTACCTATTCCGCTGTAGATAAGGGGTAGTGCTACATTCTCTGCCGCCGTAAGGCGTGGCAATAAATTAAACTGCTGAAAAACAAAACCTATTTCTTTATTACGAACTTCTGCCAGGTCGTTATCTGGCATCCTGCTTACATCTTTACCGTTTAGTATATACGTTCCCCCGGTGGGTGTATCAAGGCAACCTAAAATATTCATCAAGGTAGATTTTCCTGAACCACTGGGACCCATAAAAGCTACGTAATCATTTTTTAAAATATCAAGATTAATTCCTTTTAATACCTGTAACTCCTGCTTTGCCAGGTAATAACTTTTATTGATATTTTCTAAATGAATAATTCCTTGCATACTATGTTTAATTTGTAAAAATTTACAGAAAAGTTGAAAATCAACTGCTACATAAAATTATTAATTTTCACAAGCAGGCTTTGTGTATCAATTATTTTTATTGATCACTTTCGGTACTTTAAAAAACTGATTATCATGCAAAGGGGCATTTTTTAAACCTTCTGCCCTGTCGATACTTCCCTTTACTACATCATCTCTTAATACATTCACGTTGTTGCTCATGTGCAATAACGGGGCTACTCCTGTAGTATCCAGTTCATTCAGTTTTTCCACAAACTGTATCATTCTTTGCAAATCATTTTTAAAACCAGCTTTTTCGTTTTCGCCTATTTTTAGCCTTGCCAGGTTTGCCAACTTATCAATTAAAGCATCATTTACTTCCATCAAACAAAAATAAAGGATTCATTTTAGATGCAATGGATATTGGTATAAATGGTTAGCAAGGTTTTGATAAGCGGTTGATGTTCCCGGATATGGTTTTAGAAATTTTCCCGTGAACTTTTATTGCCAATAATGCAGCAATGCCTTTATTACTACAAATAAAATCAAATTAAATATTTTCATTGAAGCTTTGTGGGAACAATCAATAAACTCATAGCCGAAACTGGAAACTCTTTTTTATCTTCGCCGTCTTTATGACTGTAAAAAAAGAAATAGTTATGAGCGGCTTAAGGCCGACGGGATTTTTGCATCTTGGCAATTATTTCGGGGCTATCCGCAATTACATAAAAATGCAGGAAGATTTTGACTGCTACTTTATGGTGGCCGATCTGCATTCGCTTACAACACACCCCGATACACGGGAATTAAAGGATAATGTGCATAGGGTTTTGGCAGAAAATATTGCCTGTGGGTTAGATCCGGATAAGGTAGCGCTCTATTGCCAGAGCCACGTACATGAAACTGCTGAATTATATTTATACCTCAACATGCTGGCCTATACCGGCGAACTTGAAAAAACAGTTACTTTTAAAGATAAAGTAAGGCAACACCCCGAAAATGTCAATGCAGGATTATTGACCTATCCCGTTTTACAAACTGCCGATATTATTTTACACCGGGCCAAATATGTACCGGTAGGTAAAGACCAGGAGCAACACCTGGAAATGGCGAGAAATTTTGCCAATCGTTTTAATCACCGGTATGGTTTTGTTTTTCCTGAGCCTCAGGCATTTAATTATAACCAGGTTTTGGTGAAAGTGCCTGCTTTGGATAACAGTGGCAAAATGAGTAAAAGTGAAAACCAAATGGCCACTTTATATCTTGCTGATGAAGATGATATGATAAGGAAGAAGGTGATGAAAGCAATTACAGATGGCGGGCCAACCGAGCCTGATTCTGCCAAGCCGGGTTACATCGAAAATATTTTTAGCCTGATGAAATTAGTGAGCACCCATGAAGTAATAACCAAATTCGAAGATGATTTTAGTAGCTGCAATATCCGGTATGGAGATATGAAGAAACAACTTGCTGAAGATATGGTAAACTTCATTGCACCTATCAGATCAAAAGCAAATACAATCTTTAATGATAAAAAATATCTTAAGGAAGTAATGCAAAATGGTGCAGAAAAAGCAGGTGCAAGCGCCAAAGCAACAATGCAATTGGTAAGAGAAGCGATTGGTTTAAATTATTGGTAATTTAAATTCAGGATACTTTGCGTTAATATTTGATAAGTATTAAAGTTTGCCTATTTTCATTTAAGGTAACAAACTTTGATATTTAAATTACAATTAAATCGTCCTTTAAACAGGTACTTGGCATTATGGCGAAAAACAAAAAACCAAAGCATATTGCAATTGCTGGCAATATAGGGGCCGGCAAAACTACATTAACTGAAATGTTGAGTAAACATTACAGGTGGATACCCCAGTTTGAAGACGTGGACCATAATCCTTACTTAAATGATTTTTACGATGATATGCCCAGGTGGAGTTTTAACCTGCAGATATATTTTTTAAATAGCCGCCTAAAACAATTGCTCGAAATTCATCGTGGTACCGAAACGGTGATACAGGACAGGACCATTTATGAAGATGCAAATATATTTGCGCCAAACCTGCATGATATGGGCCTGATGGGTAAAAGGGATTTTGATAATTACTTTAAGTTTTTTGAAACGCTTAAAACAATGGTTCAGCCACCCGACCTGTTGATATATTTAAAAGCTTCGGTACCAACACTGGTAGCTCAAATACAAAAGCGTGGCAGGGAATACGAAGAAAATATACGCCTCGATTATTTGAAAAAACTAAATGACTACTACACTCATTTTATTGAAAATTATAAAGAAGGGCCACTTTTAATCATTGATGCAGACAATAATAAATTTGCCGAAAATGAAGAGCACCTTGGGCAGATCATAAATAAAATTGATTCTACATTATTTGGTTTGTTTTAGCATGCTTAGGAGAAAGTTGACAAAATGGGAAGCGATTTATGAAAAGTGTCAGCATTCTTTATCTTTCACAGTTTAAAATACAATCTTTTTTTGTCCGGGCGTCAAATCCATGATGAACATTGTTGCATCGCCCTCTTGTACTTTTTGTATAAATAGCAGCCCTTTCAATTTTTGAAAGAATTTTTATTTATGAGGCACTTAAGCTGTGGTCGGTATCCTTACGAACCACTGATGCAAATAGTGTTTTCTATTGCTAATATATCTACGCAAAGTTTCTTAAAGTAATCCCACACAACATCCCTCTCTGCTATGAATTTTTAAAAAGTGATAGAGGTATTTTAATCATACCGGGCAGTAAGTCACTGCATGTGGTACGTGAGGACAAAAACCATGGCGTACTTAGTTTATAAAACTATTATACACTTTACTGCGCAATGTATCGGGCTACTATAAGTTCATTGGAGGCATTGCCAGTACATATCCCAAATCAAATTCTATGGTTTGTTCAATTGAGCTTCACCATTAATCTTACAGGCCCCAGCGAAGGCTTAGTTGTTATGGGCTGACTTTATAAAGGTTCAATTATTACACAAGAAAAAATCATTCAGAAAAGATTTCTAAATGATTATGATTTCAATTTTTTAATCTCTTGCAGCCCTAAAAAAAATCCTATTCCAAACAATAATGTAATCAATGCTGCAAAATATGGGATTAGTTCAGTCATTTTTTTTATTGGTTAGAAGTTTTAAATAAATTCCGAAAGCCAGTATGGAGGGTACCCAGAGACCAATAAATATTGCAGCATTTGTTTCTCCTTTAAAATACAAAATTTCGGAAAAAATAAGTGAAAGAAATGCCGAAATAAATAATAATTTATCCGTTGTTGTAAACTTTTTAAACATGATTTTATTAATTTTTATTTTAACCAAAGTGAAAAGATTAATGTAAAACCAAATCCGGTTTTTTATAAGAGGAGGTTATTTCAGTTACGATGTTGGTTATTTAAAGTAACAAATAATTCGGCATAAAAGTTTTAATAAACTAAACAAAGCTGGTTATTTCCAAAACAAATCTTTTTTTTTATTAACGCACGAACCTGCCGGCAGGCATAAACAATAGTACCTATTTTGCGCAATGGTTAATCAGTAATGCCCCTATCCCTCCCGAAAAATCGGGACAGGCTTTCCCGATTTTTCGGGATGTTCCAAAAGGGGTAATAATTGTTATTATTTATAACGCAATTAAAGGCCCCTAATGGTATTCAGTATAAGAGGGCGATGCAATCTCATCCTGAGACGAGACCCATGGCTGCTGCTTCGTTGGGACAATAAAACAATGACTTTCTTTTTTAACCCTTGAGCAGTATAGTTGGTGGGTTAGTGAAAACGAAAGTAATTACAAAAAATTTCTAACCTGTTTTATATGCGTTTACATGAGTTTTTGAATCATTAATTTTTCAGCATCAGTAAATATTGAACACTTATAAACTTCAATTAATCAAATTGCCTTACACTTAGTTTCTCATAATATTTTTTCGCCAGGAATTAAACATTTTAATATTTAAAAGTGTTTAACATGCAATATTACTTTATTAAACAAATAAATTTTTTAATAAATGGATATAAACAATTTTTATTCAATTCAAACTTAAACTATGTATCAAAATTTTTTGGGGATACTCCCGATTGCCAACAACAATTATGTTGCTTTTACCTTTTTTGTAGGTACCATGGCCATGATGGCTGCATCAGTTTTTTTCTTTTTTGAAATGTCCAACGTTGAAAAAAAATGGCGGACGTCTATCCTTGTTTCAGGGCTGATAACTTTTATAGCCGCAGTACATTATTATTACATGCGGGGTTACAACCTGGATACTAATGAGTCGCCAATTTTTTTCCGTTATGTTGACTGGATATTGACTGTTCCACTTATGTGTGTGGAGTTTTACCTGATCACCAAAAAAGCTGGCGGTAAAATCGGCTTACTTTGGAAACTCATATTTGCATCTGTGGTGATGTTGGTAACAGGTTATATCGGAGAGGCTATATATGGCCGGGAAACTCAAAGCTGGATTTGGGGCTTGATTAGTGGTATTGCTTACTTCTACATTGTTTACCTGGTGTGGTTTGGTGATGTTGCAAAATTGGCTTTAAATGCAGGACCCGCTGTTACAAAAGCAGTAAAAACACTTGGTTGGTTTGTTTTGGTAGGTTGGGCAATTTATCCGGTTGGTTATATTGCCGGTACTGCCGGTGGCTTATTTGGCGTAAGGGTATTTGAAGGATTATCTATGGACATCGTATATAATATCGGAGATGCCATCAATAAAATTGGTTTTGGTTTGGTTATATATTCATTGGCACAATCAGAAAAATCACCTGTTTTTGCTTAGCCTCATTTAATAAAAGTGCGGTGTATAAGCACCGCACTTTTATTATCATAAATATTTTTATTTAAAAACCGGATAATGCTGCGAATTGTATTACTAATTTCGGGATGTATATTATTATTGCTGCAACAATTTATTTATCCCATCAGCATCAACGTACAGTTTGTTATATTTATAACAGGCATTATATTATTGGGTGTGCCGCATGGGGCCGCAGATTTATTGGTTGCCACACAAAATGCAGATAGCGGGAAAAAGACATTTTCAAAATTCCGTTTCCTGTCCATATACCTGGGCCGTCTTTTCTTATTCGCAGCAATAATTTGGTTTTTCCCTGTGATGGGCAATCTTTTGTTTATATTTTTTGCAGCGTATCATTTTGGTGAAACCGATCTATATCAATTTAAAACGGACACTCTACTGGGAAAAGTATTTGTTATCAGCTACGGGCTGGTAATTCTTTCTGTAATTCTTTTACACCATTTCGAAGATATAAAACCTATGTTCCTGCAATTCGAATCCGGCATGGAAAATATTTTATTTGTCAATTGGATTGATGAACATCGTTATACCATTCTATCAGTTTCAGGTATCCTGTTTTTTACTGCAACTTTTATTTATTTCCTCCAAAATACTAATTCAGATAATAATGAAAATGGCTATTTTTTAATCCGCTTTGCTGTTATTATTATAATCCTTTTTAACCTTCCCATACTGTTGGGTTTTACTTTTTACTTTATTGTATGGCATTCATTTTTATCATTACACAATATCATTTCTTATTTAAGAAATAAAAATAGATTTAGTAGAGTTATGATAACAAAACAAATTATTTTCTATAGTTTATTGGCTATAGGTGGTATTGTTTTGGTAGGGTTGGCAGGCTTTATGTTTATCAGCACTACGGCAATAATGGGATATTTATTCCTGGGTCTTGCAGTACTTACAGCACCACATATGCAAATTATGCATGAAATGTATCATCGCATTCGAATGAGCCTGAATATTAAATAACCCTACCTTTATTTACAAGTTGATTTTTTAGCCGGGGTTTATAAAACCTCTTCCGTATTTTTTTATCTACGCATTCAGTTTTCTTTCCACCAACATCTTCCATCCATCTTTATCATATCCTGGCAAGTAGGCTTTTTTGCTTACTGTTTGCAAATATTGAAGGCAACGTCAAATACTCACATAAAATTAAAAACAACATAAAACCCTGCTCATTGGTGAGATAAACTACTCTGGTAATGCTAGAATGCTATGCTGGAAATAGCAGGCTGGTTTTACTGGGATGATATAAATTATTTACTATAATCAGTGAATGCTATTTTTTTGAACGGATAAATTAATGAATAACTTTTTATCCAGGCCGTAAAGCAATGACCATCATCCTTGCGTCGCCCTCTTGTACTGCATACCAATAAGGGTCTTTAATTACATTTTAAATTAAGAAACAGGTTATTTTATTGGGTAATTGAACAAAATAAAATTCAAAAATTTATCAGTTGCAAAATTGCTGTATAATGGTAAATCTTTTAATAGTCCAACATCACAGGCCTTTCATTTCAATACACCACCACTCAAATAAACTTTTACCTTTGGATAAAATTAACTCCTCATGATTTTTTCAATATTCAAATCAATTGAAATTCTTCAACATACTCCCGATGTGCTCATAGCAATGTTACACAATGTTTCAACCGACTGGACTTTAAACAACGAAGGCGGGGAAACATGGAGTGTGTATGATATTGTCGGCCATCTTATCCATGGCGAAAAAACAGACTGGGTCCCAAGAATGGAAATTATACTTTCAGATAACGCTGATAAAACTTTTGAACCATTTGACCGGTTGGCACAATTTGAAAACAGTAAAGGAAAATCATTTAAGCAACTTTTAGAAGAGTTTAAAAATTTACGGCAAAAAAATGTTGATATTTTACTAGCAAAAAACCTAAAAGCCAGCGATTTTGAAAAGACAGGTCGTCATCCTGTTTTTGGAGATGTTACCCTATCTCAAATGCTTTCCACCTGGACAGTCCACGATCTAAATCATATTGCACAAATCTCCCGTGTGATGGCTAAACAATATAAAACTGAAGCAGGGCCCTGGGTAGCATATTTGAGCATTTTACAGTAATAGTTCTGTAACAATTCAACACCCCAAAAAGAAAAAGTTTCCACTTTCTTTTTCTCCCTGGTTTAATTTAAAAGCAAATCTCTTATCGTTAATGCTAATTCTGCACAATATTTTGATCGCAACATTTTTCTATTACATCTCATTTATTTTATGGCTCACTTCACTTCATTTACATTTATCTTTTGGCTAAAGCACCTTTTATTATCATAATTCATATTTTTAAATAATTATCAAACCTTTTAATCAATCAAAGTAAATTATGGATAACATTAAACCTGTTAATTTTTACATGCGCATCCTTCACCGTTATATCGGTTTCTTTTTAGCAGGCATCATGGCAGTATATGCCATCAGTGGCATTGTATTAATTTTTCGTGATACAGATTTTCTAAAAAATGCAAAGCAGGTTGAAACAATACTTAAGCCCGGCATTACCGCAGAAGAATTGGGAAAGAATATTAAAGTGAGGGATTTGAAATTCACCAAAACCGAAGGTGACCTGAATTATTTTAACCAGGGCGTGTATAACAACAATACCGGCAAAGTAAATTATACGGTTAAAAAGTTACCCCGTGTATTAGAAAAACTTACACAACTGCATAAAGCATCTACCAAACAGCCCTTGTATTTTCTCAATATTTTTTTCGGTACAGCCCTGTTGTTTTTTGTAGTGTCATCTTTCTGGATGTTTAAACCCAATACCAATATTTTTAGAAAAGGTTTGTATTTCACGCTGGCTGGTGCTGTACTCGTATTGATCTTGCTTTATATCTGATTTGTGATTAGGGGCAGGTGGTAATAAAAATATACAATAGCACTTATACAAATCAGGCCGGAAAAGTGGCTCATAGATATGCCGTACAAGTGAGTGACACAACGATGATCCTCATTGATAAAATGCAGGTTAACAATTTTTTTAAAGAATAGATATCTGTGGTTTAAAACAAGTCTGTATTTATCAACAGTGCCCGTACTTATATTTTAAATCTCGCCAGCTCCTTGCCCGATTTTACATCATGTGCATGCACCGTGCAAACTAAACAACTGTCGAACGAACGGGCAACGATGCCCACTTCCACGGGGTCGTTTACATCTTCAATTTACAAACCGGTGAGGGCCGCTTCCACAGCGCCGGGGTTTCCTTTATCGTCCTGCGGCCCAATGTTCCAGGTGGTGGGTGCCACGATTTGATAATTTTTTATGAGGCCATTTTCAATTTCCACCCAATGCGCCAATGCACCACGTACGGCTTCGCTGGCGCCAAAGCCTTTGCCATCAAGTTCTTCGGGCTTTATGTAAAATTCATCATCCAGTTTTATTTCGGTGAGCCATTTATTTATATTCATGTACAGGCGTGTGGCTTCATGCATACGGGCAAGGCAACGCACAAAAACACTGGGGCCCATTTTGTGCATGATGTCGCCAAACAAAGGGTCCTGATACTGATGCGGTAAATTTGCAGGGTTGGCATTCATCACTGCCCGTGCAAGCGGCCCTGCTTCGGCGTTATGTTCAAGATAACGGGGAGCCTTAGCCCAAGTGTATTTAGATTTAAAATCGGTGTTGTGCAAATGCTGCGATTCTATTGGCTCGGGCATGGGCTCATCCCACGGATGTGCAGGCGGATAATCTTCGTACCAGCTATGCGTTACATGCTCCCTTATTTTCATGTGGTCGAATGCTTCGTAATTTTTACCATCATAAAAACCACTGGGACAAATCAACGCATCGTTGCGGCCTTCAATAGTTGGATGATTGTATTTATCCTTGTGCAAAAAAGTTCCGAAGGCAATATATTTTCCAATGCCCTGTCCAAATTTATCCAAACCAAATTCTATTCCCACTCTTAAAAATAAACCGAGGTCGCTGTTGCGGTGGCTTTCATTTTCATCCAGCCACACCATCAGCTCATCCCAACTTTGTATTTGCATGTAGCGCTCAATGGAGCAGCCGAGCCAGATTGTTTCGAGCCAGTTATTTTTAAACTGATTTAAAATTGCATGTGCCCTTGTAATATCTTTTAATGTTGGCGCACACATAACGCCGCCGGGTACCATATAACTGCTGTGCGGCCATTGCCCCCCAAAGATGGCATAAATTTCTACCGGCAAACTGCTTGCAGAAACGCCTATTTGAAATGATGTTCCCACAAATGCTGTCCATCTTCTTACTACTTCATCGTACAATGGTTTGTTGCTGAATTTTTTGTTGGCAAGGTCGGTTGCAAAAATTGCGTAGAACCAGCGTGGGTCGCTTTGTAAACTTTCAGCTGCCTGACCAATAGCTCTTAATAATAGTGCATTGGGCGGCAGTGTTGTTTTCCAAATTGTATCCAATGCAGATGATGCACAATATAAATGTGAGCCGCCGCAGATGCCGCAAACCCTTGGCGTTACTAACAGTCCGGCGTGTGGGTCTTTGCCCTGCAGTATTTTTTCGAACCCACGGAACATGGAAGCCTGTGTGTGGGCACGGGTTACCACGCCATTTTCCATATATACATTCACATCAAGGTCGCCTTCTACACGGCCTACGGGTGATATGTTTAACTCTCTGGTAACCATTTTTTATTTTTGTTTTATTGTGAATGGTGAAATAAAACGTTGCAATTTTTTTTACTTTAAACATTCACACTATTATTTATTTTTTCTTTTTTTTGAGCCGGGCTGAAGGAATATTATTTGGCTTCGGTGGCGTCGCACTCTTGTACTTTTTTTCTTTACTCAGCTTGACCTCATCCTCTTTCCTTCTCCAAAGGAGAAGGACGGTGCTTTATTTCTTTAATAAACATTTAATCTTCCACTTCACCTTTATTTCTTTAATCAAAATCAACCACTTTATTATTAATCATTTTTTATTTATAAGAACATCAAATTATCATCAGCAACAACTTCAATTATAAAAATACTTTTCAAATAATCACAGTCTGCATTTTCTTCCCTCTCCTTTGGAGAGGGATTGAGGGTGAGGTCTATTCACCATTGACCACTCACCATTCACCTACTTCGTCCTCTCAAACATTTTCTTATTCGTGCCCACAACTTTTCCAACTCCCGATTTAAAATAATGTGTTAATTTATTTTCACCAACAGCAACTTCCTTACAACGCCATACGCCCGCCACCTGGCGCGGCCTGATGCGCTACATCAGCATCGTGTTGCGGATCAATCCGACCGCCAGGCCCTCGATTTCGAAGGGCTCGCCGGGTTGCACGACGATGGTCGGGTAATCGGGATTCTCGGCGTGCAGTTCAATCACCTGCTTGTTGCGCTTGAGGCGCTTGACGGTGACTTCGTCACCGAGCCGGGCCACGATGATCTGGCCGTTGCGCGCCTCCTTGGTGGCCTGCACGGCGAGCAGGTCGCCGTCCATGATGCCGGCGTCGCGCATCGACATGCCGCGCACCTTGAGCAGGTAGTCGGGCTGACGCTGGAACAGCGTGTTCTCGACGTAATAAGTCTGGTCGACGTGCTCTTGCGCAAGGATGGGCAACTCCCGCGCCAGCTTTTGCGCTTCGGCGATCTGGTCAGGGTCCATCTTTTTGGCGAGCGCATCCCGTAGCCTGGCCC
>JANMVB010000661.1:0-1765 GCA_031392305.1 Ferruginibacter sp. | reverse complement strand
CCTCAACAATGAGCTGGGCAACGCTGCATTTTTTGGGCATTGGAAAGTATGCGACTTCCTGATAAACAATGGAGCAGATGTAAATGCTTATATAGACAAGACCAATGAAACGCCACTGCATAATGCACTGTCCAAAGCGGGCAGGCCTTATTATTTTTATGTAGTAAAACTGCTGGTAGAAAAGGGTGCAGATGTAAATGCGAAAACAATTGCCGGCATAGAAACCGGTGCTTTCATGCGTGACGTGCGGACAAAAGGTGAAACACCTTTGCACAGGGCTGCTGCGTATGCTGATGAAAAAACCATTAAATATTTAATTGATAATGGTGCAAACCCGGCAGCGAAAGATGCCAATGGAGATTCTCCGTTAAGTTGGGCTAGCGAACATTTAAGGCCGGGAAATATTTTGTCGTTGTTAGCTTATGGGCAATTTAAAATTGGTGAAGGGCATAAACTTAAAAATACAAGCGACCATGGGCAGGGCTGGGGAAATGGTATGGATTGGAATTTATTAGGTGAATACTTACCGGAATAAAATCTTGCACACTTCTATATATCAGCCATCTTTGTTTATAAAATAAAATTTCTTGTATAAATTAAATGGTACCCTAAAAATGCTCTTCAGAAATAAATCTATTCAAAAAAAAATCATCTGCTTATTTATTATAGCAGGTTGCTTTTTATGGCTTAGTTGTAGCTCCCCCATTAAAAAAAATGATTGTAGTAAATTCAAAACAGGAACATTTTTTTTTCGATTTAAATCAGAAAATAAACTGGTCAGGTATTCCTTATCCAGAAACAATACTACACAAACAGAAATAAATGAGGCTACAGGTGCTACTTCAAAATATAAAATTATATGGATTGATAGCTGCAATTATAAACTAAAATTTTTGAGAGGGTCTGAAGTGTTTTCTGCAAATGAACTTCAATTAAAAAAGATTATGACGATTACTACCGCTATACTACAAACCACCAATGATTATTATGTTTTTCAATCAAAAAGTGATAAAAGTGATTATGTATTGCAGGATACAATGTGGTTAAAAAAATAACGCTTCCATTCACCATTATTTCACCAACTCCAACACAACTGTTTTGTAAGTACCCAGCGTAAAATCTTTTAATTCAGTGTTGGTTTTAGTGATGATATCCCTGGCTTGGGTAAAGCCATTTGTTCTTTCTGCATAATTTGCAAATGAAATTATTTTGTCAGTTTTACTGGTGTTCATCACAACCATGATGGTTTGTTTTGCATCATAGCGAAAGTAAACATAGAGCCCATCATCCGGTAAATATTGCATCATTTTGCCCGTGGTAATGGCAGATGAATTTTTTCTAAAATTAGCAAGCGCATGTACATGCCGCCAGATATCATGGTCCTTTACTGTTCTGCCGCTTAGCTCAAATTTATTTTCTTTATCGCCGGGAAAACCGCCGGGAAAATCCAGTCTTACATAACAATCATTCGGACTTGTAACACCGGTGGTAGCCAGTTCAGAGCCGTAATACATTTGCGGAATTCCTCTGCAGGTAAACAGCCAGCTTAATGAAGATTTATACTTATCCACGTTTTCACCAATAATAGAATAAAATCTTGACATATCGTGGTTATCCAAAAAGATTACATTCCGCATCGGATCTTTATAAACAAAGTCCTGCGCTAATATGGTGTACAATTTATTAACGCCATCAGTCCATCCAAAATCTTTTGTCATAGCATCCTGTATTCCCCATAAGGTTTGAAAATCGGTAGCTGCCTGCA
>JANMVB010000055.1:0-3238 GCA_031392305.1 Ferruginibacter sp. | reverse complement strand
CTTACTGGCGGGTAATATAAATGTGTATGGGCCCGGCAGGTAATTCTTTAGCATTCTGTATAGCGGCGTATCAATGCTTTTTGTATAATCACTCATGCGGCTGAGGTCGCTGCAAATGAATGACAGTTGTGCCTTTTGCGGATCGATATTTTTTATTTTACAGATTTTTTCAATGGCTTTATGTTGCATAATATCGCAGCCCAATCCATAAATAGTATCGGTAGGATATATAATTACCCCGCCATCTTTCAGGCATTCCACCACTTGTTTTATCAGCCTTGGCTGTGGGTTTTCAGGATGTATTTGTATCAGCATGTTTGTAATTATTTTTTTGTACGGCTGTTTAATGTTTTCAGACCAGGTAAATAAAAACCATTTCTTTATTCCCTAAATTATACTTCTCTTTTTTTTGTTGTCCCGGCAAAAGTATTTCAATTAAACATCGTTGCGTCGCACTCTTGTACTTAATATCAATGGGGATCTTTTCTCACGTTATATTTTATTGAAACAATAAATTGTATTTAGATCGATTATTACAGGGACGGCCTCATAAAAAAGGCGTTAAGAAAATTTGAATGATTGTCGTTAAGAAATGAAATTGATGTTACAAATGCCCGGCTTTATTATTAGACCGTAAGTCGCACAAATGTTTGGGTATATTCTAAAGCTGTGACTAATTTCATTTTAGACAATCATTCAAATTTTTAGCCTTTTTTATGCAGCCTTGATTTTTTTGTTTCTTTTTTTTATCAAGAAAAAAAGAAAATGATTTCTCCAAGTCACTGAATTGCATTTAAAAGCATTTCCATAGTTGCAATGAGCAAAACATCAGCCCGGCTTATTTGGGCACGCTTGCACTGAATACCAATGTGGATCTTTTCCCACATTGATAATTAGCAAAATATCTCCCGTTCAATATCTACAGTCCTCTAAACCCTTCAACCCACTAAGATTTACAATAAAAACTTTCCCCCCGATATAGCTGTAACACTTGCTAAACCATTACTTTTGCACCGGTTTTTTAAATAAAGTAACCGGTTAAAAGCCGGGCAAAATTAAACAAAATAAGATGGCGCTAATTTCAGTTGGTACAATGGCTTTTGATGCCATTGAAACCCCTTTCGGAAAAGTTGATAAAATTGTAGGTGGTTCCGGCACTTATGTAGCTTATGCGGCTTGCAATTTTGTAAAACCCATTCAGCAAATTTCTATCATCGGGTACGATTTTCCCCAGGAAGAACTGGACGAACTTACAAAAAGAGGTGTACAGTTAGAAGGTGTGGAAGTAGTGCCGGATAAAAAATCATTTTTCTGGAGCGGTAAATACCACCTGGATATGAACACCCGGGATACGCTGGTAACCGACCTGAACGTACTGGCAGATTTTAACCCCGTAGTACCCGAAAGCTACCAGGGAACTGAGTTTTTAATGCTGGGCAATCTTTCACCGGATATTCAGTTGAGCGTTATCAGCCAGTTAAGGGTAAGGCCAAAACTGATTGTAATGGATACCATGAATTTTTGGATGGATATTGCATTAGACGGATTAAAAGAGGTATTAAAAAAAGTAGATGTGCTGATGGTAAATGATGCAGAGGCAAGGCAATTGAGCGGACAGGTATCATTGGTAAAAGCAGCCAGGGTAATACTGGAAATGGGACCCAAATTTTTAGTGATAAAAAAGGGTGAGCATGGTGCATTATTGTTTCATGAAAACCATGTTTTTTCCGCACCCGGTTTGCCGCTTGAGGAAGTATTTGACCCAACAGGTGCAGGAGATACTTTTGCCGGGGGTTTTATCGGCTACCTGGCTAAAACCAAAGACATCAGTTTCAATAATATGAAAACCGCCATTATTGTAGGCAGTGCCTGTGCCAGTTTTTGTGTAGAAAAATTTGGCCCCAACAGGATGAAAGAAATCACCAAAGCTGAGCTTGATGAAAGGTTGAGCGAATTTGTACAACTGGTAAATTTTGACATTGATCTGGTATAACGGGAAAATAAAAATATTGGAAAATGCCATATAAGATGAGCCATGAAGATTATCAATGTCAGATTGATTTAGTAAAGAGCAGAAACACTGCCCTCAAACTTACGTTTGAACAAGCCGAACAAATTTTCAAATATGAACACAAAGGGATTCATTCGGAAAAGCATTATTTATCATCATGGGAAGAATGGGACTATGAGTTTACTTCATACAAGAAAATATTGACTGAAGAACAATTTTTATTATTTGAACACAATCATCAGGAACAAATTGAATACCATCGACAACAATTAATTGAGCAGGATAAAGAAAATCTGAGAGAAATTGAATACTATAATGAGACTATAAAATATTATGAAGAGCAATTTTTGCCAGGTTTTTTTAAAGACCCTTTACTTTTCCCTTTCCTTTTGTTGTCATCAGATAGAGCTAAAGTCGATTATTTAAAAGCGGAGTACAATAAATATTTACACGATTCAAAAAAGCAAATTCTTATAAATCACTTCAGGGAATATCGAACTTACAAACCGAATGGGCTTGAAGTTTCTTTGCTACGGCACAAACTATCATATCTCTGGCCAAACTATTCTTTTTTCAAATCTCAAATGGACGAACCCACAAAAGCAATGGCTGAATATTTGAAATTAAAACTTGCATCTTTTCAGGAAAATTATGATGAGTTAATTATAGAAAAATTGCAATCACTGAAAGTTTTTTGCGAGGAGAATTTTGCTAAATATCATACAAAAAGCTATGGTGGTTGGCATACTGTAATTATTTCAAAGATAACCCCGGAAGAAGAAAGAGAGGAAAGAATAATGAGCCATTTATTGCTTGACCGTGAAAAGTACGAATGGTGATGATGCAGGTATGTTATTAAGTGTATATTCATAAAACTGCATGAAAAAATCAACATTGCGCTCGTTAATTAAAACTCTCTTTCAGCAAATTTTGCAATCAATAAATAATTAAAAAAATTACATGATAGAAATAATTGCACTTTTTTTTCTTTGCCGTATGAATGGAAGACTGGCCATGCAGAAGGGTTTAAAAGCTTCTACCTGGTGGATAAATACCATCATTGCCTGGTTGCTGGCAGAGGTAACCGGGATAATGCTGGGTTTACTTTTATTTGGCAAAGAAAACCTTGTAGGCCTGATGGCGCTTGGCCTGGTAAGTGCATTTGGTGGCTACCTGTATATTAAATTTATCCTCGAAAAAAAGCCCAATACATTTGAAGACGACATT
>JANMVB010000001.1:0-4041 GCA_031392305.1 Ferruginibacter sp. | reverse complement strand
GAAAATAATCTCCCTATTACCGGCGATCAGTTTCAATGCTTCGAAATTGGCGGTAAAAATTTGTATGCCATTGATGTTTTTTGAAAGATCGGCGACAAACTGAATTACCTTATCACTCACCGGGTATTTTTTAAAATGGGCTGGTTCCAGTAGCAATATCCTGTTAGCCGCTTCGCCTGCGTGCCAGTTGGGATCGAGGTTGTAAGCGTTGTAAATTAATACCGGTAATCCTTCTTTCAATGATGGTATTGTTGTTTCAGGAAGCTGGGTATTTGGGTGAAAATTAGTTTTTTTCTGCAGGGCTTCCGGTACCGGCATAGCAGTAATGGTTTCATAAGACCGGTCCAAAAAAGTATGCTGCTGGTTGCTATATGTATACCGGTTAATATTTTCCTGGTTGCAATAATATTTCCTGGAAGAGAAAGTGCCTGCTATCCATTGCCAGCTTAAACTGTTACTGGCAAGGTCGCCATCCAGCAAATGATAATACATCCATTGCGCAGGTTGCAGCCAATGCGCTTTGGCAATATTACAGGCGTTGGAGCTTACATACATGCGTACATGATTGTGCATGTAACCAGTGGCGTAAAGCAGGGCGATGTGTTCATCTATTGCTTTAATGCCGGTATCCGCATTTTCGATGGCTGTTACCATATTGCGATGTGCCACATCGGTTTGCTCCTGTTTGATATCTGTAAAAATTTCATCGCCGGCAGATTGCCAAACCCTTTGCCAGTATTCCCTCCAGGCGAGTTCCTGTAAAAACTTTTCTACCTGGCGTGGCTGGTGGGTTTCAAGTACCTGTTGCTTTACCTGGTGTAAACTTATTACACCCCTTGAAATATAGGGAGACAAATATGTAACCGCTCCATCTACAAAATTTCTTGTACGGGCATATTTAAGTGGTTCAATGTTTTCGAGCCTTTCAAGTATGCTTTTATAATCAGTTGGGAATGTTGGTATGGATTTAAATGGTATGGTGGTTTGCATTTTAATTTTTTTTTGCATGAATTATTTTCCAACCTGGAAAAGAAGTTTAGGCCTTTTTATAATGTAAGCAAAGTTGCCCAATGGTATTTAGTACAAGAGTGCGACGCAACGATGCACCACATTGCTTCCTTGCCCGGACAAAAAACTTTTTTAACCGCTGTGGATTTAACGCTTACTAATTTTATTTTGTGTGATAGCCCGCTGGCTTTTACATTTAAACCGGTTTACTTCATCGCCCCTTAATGCTGCATGTTTGGTGGCCCTTCCATTGGTGCGCTTTCGCCACATCCTAAAACTGGAGGCTTTCATTTCTTTACGCATCAATGCGATTACCTCTTTTTCTTTTAAACCAAACTGAACTTCTATTGCTTCAAAAGTAGTCCGGTCTTCCCACGCCATTTCTATAATGCGGTCAATTTCCGGCCTGCTAAATCCGCCGAAGGAAGACACAGGAGCAGTATCAATTTCTTCTCCATTATTCTTTATCGTTTCAGTTTTCATCATCTAATTTTTGTAAATATTTTTCGGCATGCGCTATATGTTTATTTCTTTTTGCTTCGGGCATTTTGTCAAAGGTTTTTATAAGCATACCAAGCCGTGGGTTCTTTAAAAAGAAAGCCCGGTGTATATTCATAAAGCGCCAGAATAAGCCATCCCAGATATCTTCCCAGCCTCCTTCAACGGAGGGTGGAAAGGCAGTTTTATAATCACTCATTTTCAATAAATAATTGCTGCTGCTGATGTAGGGCTTTGTTGTCATCAGCCCACCATCTGCAAACTGTGTCATGCCATACACATTGGGCACCATTACCCAATCGTAAGCATCCACATACATTTCCATAAACCAGCGATAGACTTCATCGGGATCAAATTCGCAGAGCAACATAAAATTCCCCATTACCATCAGGCGCTCGATGTGATGACTGTAACCCGTTTGCAGTACTTTTTTTATTACATTATCTACAGGCGCAATACTGGTATTGCCCAACCAAAAACCGGCCGGAATTTTCCTGATAAAACCCCAGTAATTTTTTGTGCGTTGCCTGCTGCCTTCCCTTTCATAAACGATCCTTATAAACTCACGCCAGCCCAATATTTGCCGTATAAAACCTTCCAACGAATTGAGTGGCACACTATATTTAGGAGCTGCCGCCATGGCTTTGTCAATTATTTGTTGTGGAGATAAAAGGCCAATATTAAGCATGGGTGTTAAAGCAGAATGATGCAGGAAATGTTCACCCGCTACCAGCGCATCTTCATAAACACCAAACTTTTCAAAACGCTCTGCTAAAAAATCATCCAGCCATTTTTCAGCACCGGCAAAATCAGTGGGGTAAATTATATTTTCTATACTGCCATAATTTGTTGCAAAGTTTTTAGTTACATATTCTTTTGCTTCCTCCACATATCCGTTTTCTTTTGCAAAAGCTACTTTTGGTGCACGGGCTGTTGTAGGAAACTTCATACGATTGTCTGCATCAAAGGTCCATTGCCCGCCTTCAGGTTGCCCGCCTGCATTCAATAAAATATTTCGCTGTTTACGTTGCTCCGTATAAAAACCAGTTTGAAAATAGGTTTTCTTTTTATCGAAATAAGCCTTTACACCTTCCATTGTATTTATAAAATTGGGCGTAGCATATTCTGCAATTTTAATGGCATGGCTTTTACAGGTTTGGATTAATCTTTTTCGTAACCAATTGTCTGCCACATCTGCAATATGGATGGTAGTAACCTGTTGGGTACGAAGGTGATGCAATAGCTTTCTTATATCACTATTTGGCTCAATGGCTTCCACATATTTTACAGTTATATCTTGTTGTAATAGATAATCTGCGTAGGCCTTCATAGAAGCCCGGTGTAATAATATTTTTTGCTGATGAAAATTATACTGATTAAAAAAGAGTTTTTCTTCAATGAGATAAACAGTGCGGCCAGGTGCAACAGCAGGATGCTGTTGAAAAAGCTGGTGCGGAAAAATAAGACAAACTTCTTTCATTGTTTTGTACCTGATTAAACAAATTGTTTAAAGCTTTGTTTGATGAGGCAAACATTTTATTATGGAGATATTGAATGGTAAAAATATATTGGTAGTAGGTGCCACAGGTGGTATTGGTTCAGGCACTGCAAAATTACTGGCAGGTAGTGGGGCAAAACTTTTTCTTGCCGGCCGCAATGCTGAAAAATTGCAACAGGTTGCAGCGGCATGCAATGTTCCTGCTGGAAGAACTTTTGCATTAGATATTTCTCAACCCGAAGCAGTTAACGAATTGAAGGATAAATATTTTCAGCAATTGCCCGCAATCGACATAATAGTAAATGCAGCGGGAATTGGCATTATTAAATCAATGGAAACTTTAACTGAAACTGATTTTTTAAAATCGCTGCATTATAATTTGTATGCACCTTTCCTGCTGGTAAAGGCTTTTCTGCCAGCCATGAAGGAATTAAAAAAAGGGCTGATTATAAATATACCGGGTGTGTTGGGTAAAGTACCCATGGCAGGTGCCGCTGCATACAGTGCCAGCAAATATGGATTGGTGGGCATGATGCAAAGCATCCGGGAAGAATTAAAGCGAACCGATATCCGCATAACAAATTTATTTTTAGGAGGCGTTGATTCTCCTTTTTGGGATACCATTGATTTAAAAGTGCAGCGTGAAAAAATGGTGCAGGCTGAAGAAGCTGCCAGGGCAATCTGGTTTCTATGCCAGCAGCCTTCCAGTGGTGTGGTAAGTGAAATGGTGTTGCAGCCTTTTAATCACCAGGCTATATAAAAGGGGGAATTAAGAATTAAAGATTAAGAATTAAGATTTGAAAAGTGCTGCCCAACTACTGCTGGTAGTAATTAATGAGTTGGGTTAATAATTAAGCGTTAGCCCTGCACCAAAACCCATGTCGCTGTCGTAATGAGTAGTGAGTGCAAAGTTTTTACGTACAATATATTTTAACGCTGCCATATATTCTTTGTCAGTATTAAGCATAAAGTTCATTCTTAATCGTTTTGTAACAGGAATATCTTCTCTCATTAATTGAACCCTTACATTTCCATCA
>JANMVB010000641.1:0-9092 GCA_031392305.1 Ferruginibacter sp. | reverse complement strand
CGATGGATTAACTGATCTTTTCTTTGCATCTAACCAGGGCGAAAATAAATTATACATCAACGAGGGGAAATTGCATTTTAAAGATGCAACCTTACAGGCAAATGTTCCGCAGGATAAAGGCTGGTCAACAGGTGTATCAGTGGTTGATATTAACAACGATGGCTTACTGGATATTTACATTTGCAGGGTTGGCAGGTTTGAAATACTGAACAGTAAAAACCAGTTGCTGATTTGCAAAGGGATTAAGCAGGGTATTCCTTATTATGCAGATGAGGCCAGTAAGTATGGGTTGGATTTCTCAGGTTTTAGTACACAGGCCGCTTTTTTTGATTATGATATGGATGGCGACCTCGACATGTACCTCCTGAATCATTCTATTCACCAAAGCAGTTCCTTTTCTGATAGAAGTAAATTTGAAAATACTTACAGCACATTGTCAGGCGACCGGTTGTACCGCAATGATGGAGACCGTTTTACAGATGCTACAAAACAGAGTAAAATCAAGAGCACTGAAATAGGTTATGGGCTGGGCATTGCCGTTAGCGACATCAATCTCGATGGCTGGCCCGATCTGTATATTGGAAATGATTTTCATGAAAACGATTATCTGTATATCAATCAAAAAAACGGAACGTTTACAGAAGAAAATAATCAGCGCCTGATGCACACCAGTAAGTTTTCGATGGGCGTGGATATTGCGGATGCAGACAATGATGGATACCCGGAAATTATTTCAATGGATATGCTTGCTGCTGACCCGTACATTTTAAAACGTTCGCTCGGCGATGATGATTACGATGTTTTTTTTAGCAAAATAGCTGCCGGATATAATTACCAATATTCACGTAACAACCTTCAGTATAACAGGCACAACGGAGTGTTTAGTGAAACAGGTATGTACTCCGGCATCTCCGCTACCGATTGGAGTTGGGCACCATTGTGGATGGATTTTGATAATGATGGCCTCAAGGATTTATTTATATCCAATGGTATCCCAAAGCGGCTGAATGATATGGATTATATCAATTTCATTTACAACAACGAGATTCAGCAAAAAATTCAGAACAACGAGATGCATGAAAAAGATATGGCGCTGATGAATAAATTTCCTGAAATAAAAATCCCCAATAAATTTTTTAAAAATAAAGGGCAGCTACTTTTTCAGGATATGGAAACTGCAGTTGAAAATGATGAGCCCACTTATTCAAACGGAGCAGTGTATGCAGATTTTGATAATGATGGTGACCTTGATGTGGTGGTAAATAATGTAAACGATCCGGCGCTGTTGTACCAAAATAAAACAGCCGGAAAGGCAGCGCAAAAATTTATAGAATTAAAATTAGCCGGGCCTGTAAAAAATAAAAATGCCATTGGCGCAAAAGTTATTTTATTTAAAGGGAACAAGATAGAAACCTACGAAAAAAATCCAACCAAGGGCTTTTTATCAAGCATGGAGGTTCCCATGCACATTGGTTTAAGCAGTTCAAAAACTGACTCCGCATTTTTAATATGGCCGGATAATTCTTTTGAAAAATTTACGGCAGATAGTTCAGCGCAACATCTTTCGTTTACTTATAAAAAAGGGTTGCCCCCATTCAATTATAACAGCATTACCAGCTTCCAAAAAAATAATACTAATGATGAAGTAGCCGATATTACACACCAAACCGGATTGAATTATTTACACCAGGAAAATGTATTCAACGAATTTGACCGTGAGCCATTGCTTGCCCACATGCTCTCTACCGAAGGGCCTGCGCTGGCAGTAGCCGATATAAATAAAGACGGGCTCGAAGATGTTTTTATCGGAGGGGCCAAAACTTTTCACAATGCAATTTTTTTGCAACAGCCCAATGGTAAATTCATTAAAACCTTGCAGCCTCAAATGCTTGCAGACAGTATGTATGAAGATGTGGATGCCGCCTGGGCAGATGTAAACAATGATGGCCATATCGATTTGATAATTGCTTCCGGTGGCAATGAATATTTCGGCACCGATGAACATTTATTGCCACGCATTTATTTAAATGATGGCAACACAAATTTTACAAAACAACAGCAGGCGTTCGGCAATCTTTACGTAACAGCATCCTGCATAGTTGCCCACGATTTTAATGGTGATGGATTTGTTGATTTGTTTTTGGGCGGCCGCACCATTCCCTGGAATTACGGCCAGGTTCCCAATAGCTACCTGCTGCAAAATGATGGCACTGGAAAGTTTTTAGATGTAACGGCAAAGTATGCTGCCGGCATGCAACAAGTCGGTATGGTAACTGATGCGGTGTGGGTTGATATGGATAAAGACAACGACCAGGATTTAATTGTATCCTGCGAGTGGGGCGGTGTAACAGCATTTATAAATGCCAATGGCAGCTTCACCAAAAAAGAAATTACAAATAAAAAAGGCTGGTGGAATTTTGTGTTGCCACTTGATGTTGACAATGATGGCGACATGGATTTTGTTGCCGGAAACCTTGGCCTCAACAACCGCTTAAATGCATCTCCCCTGCACCCGGTGCGCTTGTATTTTAATGATTTTGATGACAATGAAAAAAAGGAACAGGTGCTTACGTACTATGTAAAAAATAAGGAGATAACTTTTGCAAATAAAGACGAATTGCAAAAGCAAATACCGGCGCTCAAGAAAAAATATATTTATGCGGAAGACTTTGCAAAGGCAACAATCACCGATATATTTTCGCAGGATAAAATCAGCAATGCAACCGTTTCTATAGCAGATTATTTTGCAAGCGCTGTGTTGATCAACAATGGAAATTATAATTTTACAACAAACGCATTACCCTGGCAAGCACAGCTTTCCACCTACAGGGATGCAACCGTTGCGGATGTAAACAACGACAATTTGCCCGACATAATTTTGGCAGGTAATTATTACAGCAATAACATTCATGCTGGCAGAAACGATGCAGACTACGGTACCATCCTGGTAAATAAAGGCAGTGGAAATTTCAGTTGCGAAAACCTGAACGGCCTCATCATTAAGGGACAGGTAAGGCATATCAGCCCACTAAAAATTAGCAAACAGCAAGCCTACATCCTTGCAAAAAACAACGACAGTTTGCAGATAATAAAATTTGCATCTCCCACAAACATACCGGGCAAAAAATGATACGCTCTTTGTGTCAGTAACAACATCATTTCTCCATCTTTTATTTTTTGTCCGGGCATTCAAGCTATGTGGTAAATAGTTGCGTCGCCCTCTTGTACTAAATATCTATGGGCAACTTTACCCACAATATGTCAAAAAAAAGGCTGTAGATTCAAGCCGTTATTCAAATATTATTGTATGAAGCAATTTTCATTCTATAAAAATAATTTACACATATTATGTGGGAAAAGTTCCACATAGGTATGACGTTGCAGGGAGTGACACAACGATGTTGAACATTAATAAAATGCTGGTAAAAAAATATTTGTAAGAATTTTACTTACACTTTTGGTTATGATAAAATTGTATCTAAGGAGAATGTTTTTTGGAGAAATTTACATCACCGGAAAATAAATTTTAGTAACCCACTTACTGCTGTCAGTTTCTTTTAACCGATCGGTGATCAATGAATAAAATGGAATGGCCGGCGCAACACGCTGGTGATCTTCGGCATAATTTTTTACTTCGTCGATGGCCCTTTTTGTAATGCCAATACCGCCTGTAACTTCTGCTACTAAAATATTGCCCCTGGCAAGCATCCGCTTTTGTAAAATATCCCCGGAGCCGGGTAATAGCTTATCAGTAGGAATGGCCACTTTTACTTCGTAGCTGATGCTGTCTGATGTGCTCACATTCAGCATGGGGTAGCCGCTTTCTTTGGCACCATTTGCAGTGGCATACGTTCTTAATTTATCAATGAGGCTATAAATATATACGTTGGTGGGATAGTCGGTGCTATTGCCCGCTGTGGCAATCAACAAGCTGTCTGCCACCAACTCCAGGTTTATTTTAATTCCATAAATATTCTGCGGGTTGGTATGAAAAGACTGCATTTTTTCAAGGATGGCGGTCATATCCCTGTTTAGGTTTTTTGCTATTTGGTATGCCTCCCATCTTTTCAAAGGGCTGTAAGAAGTAACCATTCCACATACCCATTCAAGATGTGTAGAATCTGTAGTAATGGATACCAGGAAAAGGGATGAAGGGATGATATTATTATGACCGCTGATGGTAACAGGCATGGCTGTAATATTTCCATTATCTATTTTATACGCAAAATCATTCAGCAAAAAACTATCGCCCACTATTTTTCCGGGCCACCATTTAGCAACACTTTTTTGGTCAAGCAACATCCTGTTTATGCCCGGCCGGGTAGCTTTAATGGCTATATTAGCTTTTAACGATACAATGTTTGGTATCAATACATACAAACTAACCAGCAGCAATACTACCGCCACCAAAATACCCGCTATCCACTTTTTCATAAACAATTATTTTATTTACCAGCCTTTAAAATATTGGCAAATAAAGTTAAATTCACCGACTATATTTTCATTAAATCATTTTATTTATGCAACGCTTAGCTATATTTTTTTATTTGATTATTTCATCGTGCATTTCTTTTGCACAAGACCCCTGGAAAATCACTGCCACCAATATCAACCCTTCCAATTATTACGGCATCACAGTAGCCAATGGAATGCTCGGTATAGTTAGCAGCCCGGAGGCATTTAAAGTAAAAGATGTGGTGCTTGCAGGCGCATACGATTTGTATGGCAGGGGCAGGGTAAGCAATTTTATCCGCAGTTTTAATTTACTCAACATGTGGATGGAAATTGATGGCAGAAGATTGGGGAATAGTGATGTTACCAACATGCGTCAATCGCTGGATATGCAGCATGCCAGCTTTACAACGTCATTTGATTATAAAGATGTAGCAACCGTTAGCTATACATATTATTCGTTGCGGCATTTACCTTATTCAGTGTTGATGGATATTACCGTAACTGCAAAAAAAGATTGCAACCTTGGCAGTGCAAGTATTATGGAAGCACCCGATGCCTTAAAAGAAGTACAAAATTATTACAACGAAATAGATCGTCCTCATACCACTATCAGCTTACTTACTTCTACCGCAAAAAGCCCTACCGGTAAATTACTGATGTGTGCAAGCAATGCCTATATCTTCAGCGAAGCACATGGCAGCGAACCCCGGGTAATTCACGAAATGTGGGACAACAACCAGCACCTGATGAAGTTTGCAAAAAAAATGAAAGCAGGTGAATCATATCGTTATTCTATTGTTGGTTCATCCATTACATCCGCACACCACGATGATCCGTTAAACGAAGCAGAACGCCTCACCATTTTTGCAAAACTGCAAGGCCGTGAAAGGCTGATAGAAATGCACAACAAGGCCTGGGATGATTTATGGAAAAGCGATATCGTCATTGATGGCGACGCACAAAGCCAGCAGGATGTACGCAGCATGTTGTACCATCTTTATTCTTTTGTAAGAGAAGGTTCTGCTAACAGTCCATCACCCATGGGCTTAAGTGGCCTGGGTTACAATGGGCATGTATTCTGGGATACTGAATTGTGGATGTTTCCTGCCATTTTACAAATGCACCCGGAGCTGGCAAAGAGTATGATAGAATATCGTTTTCAACGCCTGGATGCTGCTAAACGAAATGCTTTTGGAAAAGGATATAAAGGAGCAATGTACCCCTGGGAAAGTGCAGAAACCGGTGTGGAAGAAACACCCGTTTGGGCATTGAGCGGCCCTTTCGAACATCATATAACAGCCTGCGTAGGATTTGCCGCCTGGAACTATTATGCAGTAACGCAGGATAAAAACTGGCTGAGGGAAAAAGGCTGGCCCATTTTACAGGCCACCGCCGATTTTTGGGCAAGCCGGGTAGAAAGAAATGGCCCCGGAAAATATGATATTAAAAATGTAGTGGCTGCAGATGAGTGGGCCGAGAATGTTGACAACAATGCTTTTACAAATGCAGCAGCAAAAGCCAATTTAAAATATGCCACCGAAGCGGCAAAAATATTGGGTATCACTCCCGATGCTGATTGGATGAATGTTGCCAATAATATTCCCATTTTAAAAATGCCCGACGGTACAACAAGAGAACATGTTACCTATAATGGAGAAGGCATAAAACAATCAGATGTAAACTTACTGGCCTTTCCGTTAAAGGAAATTACAGATGCAAAGCAAATAAAAAAAGACCTCGATTATTACTCCGTAAGGGTACCCAACGAAGGTACACCTGCCATGACGCAGGCTATATTCTCCCTCCTCTATTCACGCATTGGAGATACAGAAAAAGCACTCCACTTTTTTAAAGATTCATACATCCCTAATTTACTGCCACCCTTTAATGTAATTGCAGAAACAAAGGGCGGCACCAATCCATATTTTGCAACAGGCGCAGGCGGTATTTTACAAGCAGTATTAAATGGCTTTGGCGGATTGGATATAACCCCTGCAGGGATTATTCAAATAAAATCAACGCTGCCAAAGCAATGGAAAAGCCTTACACTAAAGGGTATTGGGCCGGAGCGGAAAACTTTTATGGTGAAGTAAAGATTTATTTAAAGGATTATTGTCCGAACGAAGCAGCAGCTATGGTGATCATCGTTGTAAATATGATTTTGTCATTAATTCTTTTTGATAAAAAGAATTAATGATCTCCCTTGTACGACATACCAATGTGGATCTTTAATTGCGTTTTGCATACAATACAACCTGTTTAATTTTTTAGGAACAAAATAATGTTTCGCCTCTTCAAAGCATAATCTGCAGTTTCTAATATAATTAATCAATATTTGCCAAGCCCTGAAAGGGCGAAATATTCCAGCACAGGGCATCGCCCTGTGTTAAAAAAAATGTTAGCCAAGCCCTGTAAGGGCGAAATAAATATTAGAATATTTTAGTTAAAGTATTAGCATAAAGTTGAAAACTATTTTTGTTTCACCGCTGCCTGAGCAGGATGAATTTGAAATGCTCCAATTTTTTATTTGTCAAAACTAAAAAAAAAGTTATTTTGCAACTTCTATTTAAATGAAACGACTCGCTGCTATACTACTTTTGGGAATTTTCTCCTTCAACCTTTTCGGGTACAGGCTTGTTGCATCATTTCTTGAAACCAAAGAAAATCAAAGAATAGAAACAGCACTTGATGCCAGTGAATATTCAGATGAGCAGTTACTATCAATTAAACAACCTGCAAATCTTCCATACTATAGCAACACCAAAGATTTTCAACGCATTGACGGCGAAATAGAGATTGCAGGCATTCATTATAAGTATGTAAAATGCCGTATCTACAACGATTCACTCGAATTACTTTGCATACCCAATGCCGGCAAAATGAAGATACAGGCTGCAAAAGCCGGTTTCTCTAAAATGGCCGCTGATTTTCAGCAGCCCGGCAATAATAAAAGCAAACAGGAATCCGGTACTAAATCATTTCATAAATTACTAAGCGAATATGAGGAAGTTTACCTGGCATCATACGCTGGAAAATTTTGTGTTTCCGTTTTTAATCATTCCTTAAGAAACAGTTATTTTGTAAATAACTTATTTCTGCAAACAGCAGAACAACCTCCCGATTTCCCCTCCCTTATTTCCTGATTCTTCTAATGTCACTTGTACCAGGTAGCGTAAATGTTACGGGTATGTTTTTAGATTTCTGTTTGGTATGCAATGGATGAACGTGTTGCAGTGCAGTAAATTTTACTAATTTTTTATATGATAATGAAAAAACTATTGATACCAATAGTGGGTTTATTGTGCATGGTTTCCTGCAGGGATACTGCTGATAAGCAAACCTACTTTGCAGACCCATTCTCTTATTGCAAAACTGTTAAGGAGCTAAACGAAATTGTGAAGTTCAACAACTTTCCCCCCATCGTGGCCAGCAGAAATTATACCTATGCAAATATTGCAGCCTACGAATGTATTGCTGCAGCTTATCCGGATAAATATTATTCGCTTGCCGGGCAAATTAATGGCTTGGGTATGATGCCTGTAAGGGATACAACCAAAAAAATTGATATTGAGTTCTCTGCATTATTAGCTTTTTGCCAGGTAGGCGAAGCAGTTACTTTTCCTGAAGGCAGTATGAAGGATTACACGGACAGTTTAAAAAAATTAGCCCAAAGCGAAGGAATGTCAGATGCCATGTTTGACAATTCACTTGCATTTGCAGATACCATGGCAAAATCTGTTTTAGCCTGGAGCAAAAAAGATAATTACCTGCAAACAAGAAGCGCTTCAAAATATACCGTGCTTGATTCGCCGGGGCGTTGGGTACCAACCCCGCCCATGTATGCAAGTGCCATTGAGCCGCATTGGAACGAGATAAGAACCATTGTAATGGACAGTGCCACCCAGTTTAAAACACCCAGACCGATACCTTTTAATATGACCGACACAAACGGGCTGTATTATAAACAGGTAATGGCCACAAAAAATGCCATCGATAGCCTTACAGATGAACAAAAACATATTGCCATGTTTTGGAACGACCTGCCCAACGAATTGCACGTAAGCGGGCACGTACAATTTATGACAAAAAAGTTTTCGCCTCCAGGCCACTGGATGAATATTGTGGGCATAGCAGCTATGAAAGCAAAAGCAGATTTTGCTAAAACGGTGGCAGCTTATACGCTTACATCCATCTGCATGTTCGATGCTTTTATTCAATGCTGGGATGAAAAATTCAGGAGTAAAATGGCGAGGCCCGAAACGGTGATCAATAAATATATTGACCCGGAGTGGAGGCCTTATTTGCAAACACCGCCTTTTCCTGAATATACCTGCGGCCATAGTACGGTATCATCTGCGGCGGCTGAAGCACTCACCAAAATGTACGGCGATAATTTCAGCTACACCGATACCAGCGAACTTGAATTTGGTATTCCTAACAGGTCATTCACTTCTTTTCGCCAGGCATCTGACGAAAATAATATGGCCAGGTTTTATGGTGGCATACACTTTCATCCTACCTGCCTGGTAAGTACAGCTTATGGCAAAAAAGTGGGTGACTTTATTGTAGGGAAATTAAAGCTTGAAAAGTGATTCTGTAAATGTGGCCGGTGGTACGCCGCGGTTGGTGTCCTCACC
>JANMVB010000647.1:0-5446 GCA_031392305.1 Ferruginibacter sp. | reverse complement strand
TCCTATATGATAAAATGTACAAGAGGGCGATGCAACGATGCTGCTATGAAACCCTTATGCCCGGACCAACAATTGCATTTTAATTTATACTGAAAAAGATGTTATGCTTTACCGCCATTCATTGCCTGTATCAATGCCCTGTTGATTGCTTTTTTGCCCAATTCAATTTTAAACTGGTTGTGCTCAAGTGGTTTCGCTTTTTCCATTTCCTTTTCGGCAGCCTGTTTAAAATTTTCAGGGGTGGCTTCCTTGCCGGTTAAGAAATTTTCGGCTTCCATAGCCCTCCAGGGTTTATGTGCCACACCACCCATGGCAATGCGTACCTGTTTAATTTTATTGCCTTGTATTTCCAAAGCGGCTGCCACAGACAACAGCGCAAATGCATAGCTGGCCCTGTCACGCACTTTTAAATAATAAGATTTGTCTGCAAAATTATTTTTTGGTATTTCAACAGATGTGATGATTTCTGCACGGTTTAAGTTGTTGTCTTTTTGCGGGGTATCGCCTGGCAGCCGGTGATATTCGGCAAAGGGTATCATGCGCTGCTGGCCGTTTGCACCCTGCACTGTTACCTGGGCATCTAAAGCTACAAGCGCCACACACATATCAGAAGGGTGTACAGCAACACAGCTTTCGGACCAGCCAAAAATTGCATGCATCCTGTTGATACCCTGCATGGCACCACAACCGGTGCCTGGTACACGCTTATTGCATGGCATGTTGATGTCGTAAAAATATGGGCACCTGGTACGCTGGTTGAGATTGCCACCATTGGTTGCCATATTACGGATTTGTGCAGAAGCCCCGGCTAAAATTGCCTGTGTTAATAATGGAAAATTCTGACGGATATATGGATGGTTTGCCGCATCGGTATTTTTACCCAACGCCCCAATGGAAACGGTTTCGTTGGCTGTACCGCCTGCGATTATTTTTATGGCTGTGTAGTTGAGTTTGGTTATATCAACCAGTTCGTCCGGACGCTCCACATCCTCTTTCATTAAATCTAAAATATTAGTACCTCCGGCCAGCACCTGGGCGTTGCTGTTTGTAGTAAGCAGTTTGGTGGCAGCATTTAAAGTGCCGGTGCCGGAATATTTAAATGGTCTCATTATCTGAATATTGTTTTTGAGATAAATTTTCACCGGCTAAGAGACCGGTATGTTCGTCAGCAAATTTCCAGGCCTCGGCTACCTGTTTACCGCTGTGTACTTCACGAATTGCAGCTACAATGTTGGGATAGGCACCACAGCGGCAAATGTTGCCAGACATACGTTCCCTGATTTCGTTATCAGAAAGCAGAAGGGACTTTGGTATGGTACGCACATTATCTGTTACATAGCTGGCTTCCCCTTTTTTAGCTTCGGCGAGTAAAGCGACCGCCGAACAAATTTGCCCCGGTGTACAAAACCCACACTGAAAACCATCATGCTTTATAAATGCGGATTGAAGAGGATGAAGCTCCCTGCCTTTTGCCAGGCCCTCAATAGTAGTAACGGATTTGCCCCCGCAGGCTGCTGCAAGGGTGAGGCAGGATAATACCCTGCGACCATCAACAATCACTGTGCAGGCTCCGCACTGTCCATGATCGCAACCTTTCTTTGAGCCTGTAAGTTGTAGCTTTTCCCTTAGAGTATCCAGCAAAGTCATTCGGGAATCTACTTGCAGGGATTTGCTTGCCCCGTTAATTTTGAAAGCAACGTTAACGGCGTTCTCCAGGTTTGCAAATGATTGTTCGCTCATCACATGTTCATTCATCATTTCAGCAAAAACTTCTTCGCCGCCAAACATTTGATAAGCGATGATGGAGCCGGTAATGGCAGACACCTGTTTTAAAAAATGCCTTCGCTGAAGGCCAGCATCCGGTGTGTTATGCTGATAATCTGTTATCATTTCTTCCACCAGCTTTTTTTCATCTTCACTTAATTCAAATTTTTCTGTTTCATCTGTCATAATAGAAAAGATTAATTGGAGAGGGTTGTAGCGTTGGTATTCTAACTTTAAAAAATGCAACAAAAAAAGCACCAATAATTTTTCGAAAATGAATTGCACCGGGCGTGGAAATTCTCCAATCTTAGATACCATTAAAAATGGCAAAGTAATTCCTGAAGAAAAATTGCATTGCCCGTATTCTGTGAGGACTTAACAGGGCTGTGATGATAAAAAATCAAACAAAATTTTTAATGCAGGGCTGATTAGGAAGAAAAAATTTGCTGTAAACAAAAACGAAAAGTTATTTTGGTATGTCTGCCAGCGACTGCAACTGTTTTATTGGTGAAAAAATTCCTCATACCAGCCGGCAAAATCATTAAGATTTTTACTTTAGTTTCATGCCAGCAGCACTGAGATAATTTGAAAACAGTAACTAAAAGAATAACTGCACTACCTGATAAGATGATTACGTAGATAAACTTACGTCGTTTCGCTTTCGCTTAAAGAATTTTAATTTTTTATTTTTTAACAGGTCTTTGGTGGTTAGATAATGGATCACTTTTTCTTCGAGCCAATGGTGTAGGGGCAATAACATGGCAATCAAAACAATTTTAATCAATAGGATTTTCCATGGTTCTCCATGAGTCCAGTGATGAATTTGAACATCGGCTAACAGGATGATAAATTCAAAGAAAAATATAAATGCAAGAAAACCAATGATCCTGATTGTGCCGGCTGAAACTTTAAATAACCCCATTAAAATCAGCAATAAAAATACGGTAGCAATACCAATGGTAATTGCCATATACTGAATATTGTGGCGGCGGTCAGTTGCCAGTTTTATGCGCTGGTCCTCCCGTTCTTTCAGCTTGTTCTCATTCTCGAGCTCCACTGATAAAAGGTCTTTATCTTTTGCAAGCTGCATCAGCGTATCCGACAATTGATTGTATAAACCTGAATAAAAATATGCCTGTTTAAAATCGCCGGATTTTTGATATACAGAATCCAGCTCCCTGGAAACATTTTTTTGGGTTTCAAGATCGCCTGCAATTTTTGCATAATCAAAAACCTGGTTATAATAAAATAAGGCGTTTTTCCAATCCCCTTGAAATTTATACAGTTCACCATAATTGGCATAAAAATTTGATTTGTTAACAGCAGATGACCTTGTTTCATAAAAAGGGGCGGCCTTATTAAAATAATAATGGGCACTGTCAAAATTTTTTAACTGGGCATAAGCAGCACCTTTTAAATAGTCTATTGGTGAAGTGTAACCCATACTTTTCATTTGATCGAATAATTCTTTTTTTTCTTCCAGCAGTGTAAAAATTTTTTGCGGGTTGTTGCTGGCGAAATATAATTGAAACAACGGATCGAGCAGGTTCATTTTCATGAGGGGTTGTTGATATTTATCACAAAACGCAAGTGCAGTATCAATATATGCTTCTGCCAAATCAAATTGTTTTGAATTGATATTATTAATAGCAATAGCACTATAGACCTGTAATAATAAACCAATAGGAGAATTATCTTTTTTTATAATTGCAAGTTGCCTGAATAAATAATCCCTCGCCTTTGAATGTTGCTGGATGGAGCCGTAAAAATCTGCAAGTTTGCGATAGCAGGTGGTTACCAAAAATTTATTGCCGGATGCATCTGCAATATTGTATGCTGCCATATAATTACGGAAAGCATTCAATTTCTGGCTCTGTTCCATCATCGTATTTCCCAGGCCAATATTGGCCAATACAATCAGGCTATCTGATTTAGTATTATTGGCAAGTGTTAAAGCATTTTGATTGTATTGCAAAGCTTTACCTTGTTGTCCTTTCAGGCGATAAATACGTGCCAGTGCCATATTTGCCCAGGCCTGGCTTTCAGTAAGTGAAGTATTTTTTACCATCTCAAAAGCTATGTTGGCATAACTCATTGCGGTATCCATATTTGCCGCAATACTGTAGCGGCCTGAATAAATACCGGATGCAAAAATATTGGCATTGCAGATTTTTTTTATATCACGTGATTCATCGGCTTTAATAAATGCCATTTTAAGATGCTTATAAAATTTTACTTTATTAAATTCGAAAGCATAGTTGGCGGCCTGCAACATATTAAAGATGTATGCAGAGTCTGTTTTAGCTGAAAGAGCAACCTGGTAAATACTATCAATTAATTTGTTGGGATCCTGGGCAGCAGAAAACTGAATGATAGTCATTAAAAGAAGTAACGATAGAATAAATCGCTTTATCATAAAAGTGGCAGTTGTTTATATAAAATTTTTAATGACAATGTCTTTAAAAGCTATTGTTGCTTTCATGCAGGTATTATCCAATTTGAAAGATAAATAAAAAGGCGGTACCTGCAGAGGCACCGCCTTTATTATTGAATTATGTGAAGGTTAAATTTTAACTAGCTGTTAAAATAGATAAACAAAAATCAACGGTGATTTATCACTCCCGGATATTGAGTTACTTATCGTACCCCGTTCATCATTCTCTTTAATAATGGTGTTAAGGCATACAATAATAAGGAGGCAACCCCACAAAGGATTACAAACACCATAAAAAACTCAAAAAGGTTATGAATTGTATAACCGGCAAACTGTGGGTAAATCACCGGAATTTTTTTCTCTGCCAGAAATGCAAGTTGTTCTGAAGTAGGCTGCGTCGTTTTATCTAAAATTGCCTGTAAGTTTATTCCATGCTCTTGGGCAGTTGCATATTTATCGCCGGTTGGTGGTAACAGTGCTCCCAAAGTACCGGTAAGCGCATAACCAGCCGCGTTGCCCAAAAACCAAACACCCATCAGTAAAGAAGCGAATCTTTTTGGTGCTAATTTGGCCACCAGGGATAAGCCGATTGGCGAAAGACAAAGTTCGCCCCAGGTATGCAGCAGGTATAAAATAATGAGCCAGATAACACCTACTTTTCCAGAAGTGCCCAGGTCTTTTACCTGCAAAGCAATCAGCAGGTAGCCCAATGCAATTAAACCAAGGCCCAGCGCTTGTTTTGCCGTAGAGATTGGTTCCATATTGCGCTTTTGCAGCCACAGCCATAATGCACTAAACGGAAGTGCAAAGATGATAACAAAAAAGCCGTTGAAATTCTGAACCATACTTGGCGGCATCCTCCATCCAAGTATATGCGTATCAGTTTGGTTATCCGCAATAAAGGTAAGCGATGACCCTGCCTGCTCAAATGCAGCCCAAAAAAAGATCACAAAAAAGGCGACTATATATAATACATAAATCCGCTGGGTTTCAACCTTTGTCAGCGACTTATCTGTGAGTATAAAAATACCTAAACTGCAACCTGCTGAATAAATGAAAGGATATACATACGTTTTTATTGGTGAGCCTAACAGGGCTTTAAAATACCCGCCAATACCTTCAGTTGTAGCTGGTAAAGTAACACTGTCCCACGACAGGTATTGAAAAATAAAATAAAAAATAATCAGCAGGGAAAATAAAATGTAAACAGATCTTTTGGTAAATTTTGCCTGTACAGAATCATCATCA
>JANMVB010000559.1:0-7398 GCA_031392305.1 Ferruginibacter sp. | reverse complement strand
GGTGAGTAAATCATCGGGCAAACTCTTTAGATCATACTTTGCAATTTCTTTTTCGCAGTTACATATTTTTTGAATCTGGTATATAAACCAACGGTCGATACCTGTGCTTTCGCAAATTCGTTTAATGCTGGCACCAGCCATCAGCGCATCTTTAATCCTGAATATCCTGTCCCATTTCGGGATTTTAATATACTCGATCAGTTCATCTGCATGCATTAAACTTTTTCCATAATATCCCAATCCCACTGCCTCATTCTCCAGGCTCTGACAGGCTTTTTGTACTGCTTCAGCAAAGCTGCGGCCAATGGCCATTACCTCACCCACACTTTTCATTTGAAATCCCAAAGTATCATTGGCACCTTTAAATTTATCAAAATTCCAGCGGGGTATTTTTACAATCACATAATCCAGGGCGGGCTCAAAATAAGCGGAGGTAGATTGTGTTATCTGGTTCTTAAGCTCATCAAGGTTGTAACCCAAGGCAAGTTTTGCAGCAATTTTGGCAATCGGATAGCCTGTTGCCTTACTTGCAAGGGCAGAGGAGCGGCTTACCCGAGGGTTTATTTCCACCACAATCAATTGCTCCGTTTGCGGATTTAATGCAAACTGCACGTTACATCCACCGGCAAAATTTCCCAGGGCCCTCATCATACGTATGGCTGTGTTACGCATTTCCTGGTAAGCTGTATCACTCAACGTCATGGCGGGTGCCACCGTAATACTGTCACCCGTATGCACGCCCATCGGATCAAAATTTTCTACAGCACAAATAATTACTACGTTATCGTTGCCATCCCTCAATAGTTCCAGTTCATACTCTTTCCAGCCCAATACTGCTTTTTCTACCAGCACTTCATGTATGGGAGATGCTGTTAAACCATTATTCAATGCTTCATCCAGTTCATCCTTTTTAAAAACAATACCGCCGCCGGTTCCACCCAAAGTAAATGAGGGCCGTATCACCAGGGGAAAACCAATTTCCTGTGCAAATTCTTTACCCTCCAAAAATGAGTTGGCGGTACGGGCCGGGCAAACAGCAATACCCATTTCAATCATCCAGTTGCGAAATTTTTCCCGGTCTTCCGCTTTATCAATGGCCTTTATATCAACACCAATTAACCTAACATTATATTTTTCCCACACACCCAGTTCATCCGCCTCTTTGCAAAGGTTGAGGGCAGTTTGGCCACCCATTGTTGGCAACACCGCATCTATATCATTTTCTTCCAGGATTTGTTCAATACTTTCTACGGTAAGTGGCAGCAGGTACACCCTATCGGCCATCATTGGATCCGTCATAATAGTAGCCGGATTGCTGTTGATTAAAATAACTTTTACCCCTTCTTCACGAATGCTTCTTGCAGCCTGGGTACCAGAATAATCAAATTCGCAAGCCTGGCCAATAACGATGGGGCCCGAACCAATAATTAAAACAGAATGAATGGAATTGTCTTTTGGCATAATAAAGGTGCCGCTTGTGTAGGCGTGCAAAAGTAAGGGACTGAGCCGAAAAAATGAAATGAGAAAAATATAAAAATATGTAAGGGTAAAAATGGTGGTTATTAGTATCAATACAAATAATCAACTGTTCAACTTTGCTACAACGCTAAACAAATAAAAACATAAAGAATATTTCTTGTCCGGGCTGTGAAGCTATGTGGATCATCGTTGCGTCGCACACTTGTACTTTATACCTGTGAGGAACTTTAATTGCATTTTAAATTAAAAATTGTTACCTCTTTGGGCAATGCTATTTAGGGGTAACCTCTTTTAACTTTTTTTGAGTAAACTATAGTGTAACTAATTTTCCGCTGTGCAGTTTAGTTATAATATAGGGAAATGATCTCCACTGTTATAAAGTACAAGTCCCGATTCAAGTGTAACATCGGGATGCCGAAAGTCGGCAAGACACAACTATGCTTAATCAGGGCTCAAAAGTTTGGTACAAAAAAATATAAGAAGTGCATACTAAACTCCACGGTATACATAAGGAAGACATTTTTCGAACGAAAAATAATTATAAGCATCCCTTTCATCACAATAAATTAACCTGACATATACCCTAACCGCATCGGTCAACGTATCTTTATTGTATAAATCATTATCATGAAAAAACAATTTGCCGTGTGCCTTATACTGGTAAGCCTGGTTAATAATTTAACTGCTCAAAAAGTTGTAACCCTTCCAAATGGCTGGCAGCTTTCTCCCGCCGGTACCAGTTTGCCATTGGGCGATTTGCCCCTCAACATGGCCGTTAGCACTTCTAAAAAATTAGTGGCTGTAACCAATAACGGGCAAAGCATACAAAGCCTGCAACTGATAGATGTAGCCACAAAAAAAATTACCAGTACAGTCATCATCCCTAAAAGCTGGCTGGGATTAAAATTCAGCAGCGATGAAAAATATTTATATGCTTCAGGTGGCAACGATAACCAGGTATTGCGTTATGCAGTTGCCAATAAAAAATTAAACCTCATTGATAGTTTTGTACTGGGTAAACCCTGGCCCAACAAAATTTCACCGGCAGGTATTGAAGTGGATGATGTAAAAAAAATATTGTACGTGGTTACAAAGGATGATAATTCATTGTATACTTTTAATACTGATTCAAAAAAACTTATTGGCATTTACAAACTGGGTGCAGAAGCCTACACCTGCATATTATCTCCGGATAAAAAAATATTGTACATCAGTTGCTGGGGATGTGATAAGGTATTAATGTTTGACACTGATAAGAAAATACTTGCCGGCGAAATACCGGCTGGCGATAATCCCAATGAATTATGCCTTGATAAAAAGGGCAACTTTTTGTATGTAGCCAATGCCAATGATAATGCTGTTTCTGTAATTGATACCAGGCAAAAAAAAGTAGTGGAAACATTGGTTGCTTCTTTATATTCTGATGCACCTCCGGGCAGTACTACCAATGGGCTGGCGCTGAGCGAAGATGAAAAAACGCTTTTTATAGCCAATGCCGATAATAATTGCCTCGCTGTATTTGATGTCAGCCGTCCCGGGTTTAGTGTGTCAAAAGGGTTTATTCCGGTGGGCTGGTACCCTACCTGTGTAAAACTGATTGGTCAAAATATTTGGGTTACCAATGGAAAAGGGTTTAGCTCTTTTGCCAACCCCAACGGGCCTAACCCGGTACAAAAAAAGCAAAAGGTAAATTACCAGGCCGGTGATAAAGAACCCCCAAAAGAGATACAATATATCGGCGGATTATTTAAAGGCAGCATGAGTATTATTCCTGTGCCGGGCGAAAAAAAATTAAGCATTTATTCCCAGCAGGTTTACCGCAATACACCTTACAGTAAAAAAAAGGAACTTACTGCAAACGGGCAGCCGGGTAACCCGGTACCACAAAAGATTAGTGGCCCTTCACCCATCAAATATGTATTTTATATTGTAAAAGAAAACCGCACTTACGACCAGGTATTAGGCGATATTCCCGAAGGCAACGGCGATACCAGCCTTGTTTTGTTTGGAAAAAATATTACCCCAAATCAGCACCAGCTTACAAAAGATTTTGTGTTATTGGATAATTTTTATGTAGATGGTGAAGTAAGCGCCGATGGCCACAACTGGAGCCTGGGAGCGTATGCAAATGATTACCTGGAAAAAAACTGGGTAACAAGTTATGGCGGCAGGGGTGGCACTTATGATGCAGAAGGGACCCGGACAATCGCCAATAACAAAGGCGGATTTATTTGGGACCATTGTAAAAAGGCGGGGGTAAGCTATCGCACTTATGGTGAATTTGCTGATGATTATAAGGCCAATATCCCTGTGCTTGAAAATCATTTTTGCACTTATTATACCAGTTGGGATGAATCAGTTAGGGACACAACAAGAGTGGGGCAATGGAAAAGGGACTTCGACTCACTGGTAGCCATCAACGCTTTGCCGCAGTTGAACACATTGCGTTTAATAAACGATCATACAGAAGGCATGAGCCTGAACAGGCCAACGCCATTTGCCCATGTGGCAGACAATGATCTTGCTGTGGGTATGTTTGTTGATTATTTAAGCAAGAGCAAAGTATGGAAAGAAAGCGTGGTTTTTATTGTGGAAGATGATGCACAAAACGGCCCCGATCATATTGATGCACACCGCAGCCCGGCTTATATAATTGGTCCTTATGTAAAAAGAAATTTTGTGGATCATACACCCTATACCACCTCAGGTATATTAAGGACCATCGAACTTATTTTAGGCATACCACCCATGAGCCAGTACGATGCAGCAGCAACTCCATTGTGGCGTTGCTTTACACCAACTGCAAATTTCAAATCATACAATGCAATACCATCCAATATAAATTTAGCAGATAAAAATACGGTGAAGAATGAGCTATCGGAAAGATCTGCCATGTTTGATCTTTCAAAAGAAGACCGCATACCAGACAATGAATTTAGTGAAGTAATATGGAAGGGAGTAAAGGGTGTGCATTCCGTAATGCCAGCACCTAAGCGGGCTGCATTTATAAAATTGCGTGCTGAAGAAGATGAGGATGATTAAGTAAAAGACAATGTTTTTTTTGTAATTATTTGTTTACGGTCATTGGTTTTAATAGCTGCAACAAATAATACCGACTTGTCAATACAGGTCTGCGATTTCACAAATACAATTTTTGTCCGAACATTAGATCAATGAGCAACATCCTTGCATCGCCCTCTTGTACTTTATACCATTGAGGATCTTTCATTGCGTTATAAATTAAAATACTAATTCAACTTTTAGGTCCAAAAAATAAAATTCACCGTTTTGTCACTTGCGGAGAATAGTCAACATAAAATCTGCACTGTTCGTTTCCTGGTTTCATTAGTTTGCTAATTGTTATTTTTTATAATGGCCAGTAGCTATTCCGTTTAGGTTACTGCCTGCTTGTTTGGTATGCCCAACGGCTTTTATACAATGGGCCGAAAACGCATGACCATTAAACACTCTGCCAAAAAAAGCAGTCATAAAAATAATTGCTGCAATCAGGCCAACATTTTTTGCTGTTAATTTCATTTTCATGATCCAGGTTTTAAGTATGAGATATTATTTCTTCATCCAGGTTTCCGCAATATATTTCCCCAATGCCTTACCCATCGTAAGTGCTGTTTCATTATCTGTTTTAAAATGAATACCTGCATAGAAGCGTGAATCTGCACAATCCTGTGCCATCTGTTGAAACTGTTTCGCATCGGCAGGAAAAAAATATTCCAGCACAGCGCATGTAGTTCCGGCACCTGCGGCATGGCCCGATGGATAGCCCGGAAACGGCGGAGTCATGATAAGTGGCTTGTAGGTACTGTCGTACTGCGATGGCCTGATTCCCCAATAAGCATATTTCGCATCAAAAACTGCAATGGCCATATCATGAAAAGCTGTGTTCAATATCGTATATATGCGGGCCGCTGCCGGCGCATCATCCATTATACGGTATTCAAACATTTTCTGGCTTGCCAGGTCGTTATATAATTCAGGCCCGGTGCCTGCCCAATAATAGGCGAGGCTGCGGGACTTAAAAGTTTGTTTGAAATTCTTCATTTCCTTCATCTCATTTTCAAAATCGGGAGGAGCCGGCGGCCTGAACTGATCTGCTGAACGTAATGCTATTGTGGTCATTAAAGGGAGTTTTATACCCATGGCAAAAGCACCAGTCCATTTTTTTGGATCCTTATTTATTGGGCCATTATAAACTTTAGCTGAACCATCATTCTTTGCTTTTTCAATGATCTCCTTAGCCACCTGCTCACCCAGTTTCCAGCCTGCGTCAACATCACTTGGAAATTGAACACCTGCATCTATACGGGATTGCGAAGCGGCCCGTGCAAGTTTCAAAATTGAATCTCCTTTTTCTGGCATAAAATAAGCAATTACGGTGGCGGCAGCCGCTGCTGTTACGGAATGTTCACACGGATACGAATAAGTAAGCGGAGCGTTAATGACAGGTTTTAGTGAAGGGTCGAAAGCACCGGGCCGGACTCTTTTATATTTCATCTTTTCTTTCCAGGCCAAAATGGTCGCATCATAAATAGCAAGGTTCACCCATGCTTGCGAAGTACGAAGTAATAAATCAGGATTATTCCAGTTTATTACTTTAATTACTATTTGATTCCAGCGGTAGGCAGGGGCTCCGGCATTCCAGTATTTTATTTCCGCTAATTTTTTTTCATCAAGCTGGCTCAGCCCTTGTTTGATAGTTTTCAATTCAGCTTTTGATTGAACAAATGTGGGAGGTGCAACAACCGTTATTTGCTGTGGGTTATCTAATAGCTTTGTTTTCCAGTTGGCCGCTTCATAATTGGCTGACTGACGCGGTACATCTGTTTGAGCTGTTGCAATTATTGAAGCAAGTGTAATCACAATCGAAAGAATAATCTGTTTCATAATTGAGGTTTTGATTTTAGTATTTATAATTTAAAAAAACTGATTTTATAATGTTTGCCATAGTTGTTTAGGTAATCCTTATACAAGAATATTTAATTAAAGGAAGAACTAAAAGATGCAGTCAATAAATGGCGGGTTATCGTAAACAAACAGCGTAGTTATGTCAATCAGCGGATAGTATGCGATAAATAAACACTGTCATTACCGCTGGTTAGCGGGCAAGAAAAGTTGCCCAATGGTATTAAGTACAAGAGGGCGATGCAACGATGACGCCCATTGCTTCACAGCCCGGACAAACAAAAATTTGTACCCGATTATATCTCAAGTGCAGGATAAGTTAAATAGCATTTCTCCCGATAGCTATCGGTATTGATTGACTATTTCAGGTTGCTGGTTTACCACAAAGTCAATTCTATAGATTTCAAAATGAAAAGGGAAAGATTTGCCGATATTTATCAGCGAAATGAAGAAATCATTTGATATAAGGCTGGTTAAATTTTATTTATGGGTGGGGGTTGGTTATGCAACATTATGGGTGCTTAGCCACCTGTCAACTTTTTCCGGCACATTCTTGCAGAACGTGGTGAATAATGTTTGGAGGGTAGCCTATCTCATTGTTGTAAATTATATTTTTTTAGAGTACACGGTTCCTTTTGTGGTACGGAAAAAGAGGTACATCATTTACAATATTCTCCTTGCAATTTTTACTTTATGGATCCATAGCATGTTCTGGTCTTATGGAATGTATGGATGGAGGTTTCTCGGTATCCAGTTACATATCTATGCCGGTCTTACAACATTCAAATCACTGGACGAGGGCCTCGCAGCTCAAATGGGCTATAGTACCGGCTCAGTTTTCTTTTTTGCAATTGCAAGGCATATATATAATTATATAAAATTAAAGCAAGCCACACAGCAACTGCGTATTGAAAAACAGGCAGCAGAATTAAACTATCTCAAATCGCAAACCAACCCGCATTTTTTATTCAACACCTTAAATAATATTTATTCACTTGC
>JANMVB010000544.1:0-13293 GCA_031392305.1 Ferruginibacter sp. | reverse complement strand
AATGTATTTTTTAATGTTATAGTAAGTTAGGGTGAAGATAATTTTTTGTTGACCAGCTTCAGTTTATATGGCATCAGTATTGGCGACGCTCCATTCAAATTCGGTAACAATGAGGAGCAAAAAACTTATGCTGTATTCGCTCACACCTTAAAGCCCGTAATTTAAACTTAATCATGCAGGTATCAAAAACCTTTCAATGCCTGGGCAGTAAAATTGGTTTTGCATTTTCATAATCCGCACAGTATTTATTATATATCGCAATTAAAGCTGCCCATTGCTTTTTTTGTACAAGAGGGCGACGCAACGATGTTGAGCAAGAATATAAAGCCTGGACAAAAAATGCATTTGCAAAATCCAGATTTTTTGGGGAGTGCCCAATGCTTCGCAGCCCTGAAAAAAAATAATGTTTTGTGGTTGGTGAAATTGCAAAAATGTTTATTTGAAAACTATTGCCTTATCAATAAAAAAGCAGCATGATGTATTTGCAGTAACCCTAAAAATTAATGCGTGTAGGGTAGGGTGCAGGTTATTTTAATTATTTCAGTAGAAATATTTCTACAATACTTTCTGCAATTATCCCGCAAGATGTCAAGTACTTAATTCGTTCTTTGTACGTTGTATAAACAGGCTATTAATTAAAATAAAATTACCCTTTATTAAATGAGAAATTGGTTAGCTATATCCTGCCTGGTTTTGATTTTTTCATTTGTAGCTTTATTATTTTGGTATAATGAATGGCGCTATAGTTTACCAACGCCGGTTCCGGAAAAATACCAGGCAGTTAGCACAAAAGAACATATTGACATTGGGGGCAAATTTAAACCTAAGAAGGCGGGGCCGGTGTTTTTGCATTTTTTTAATCCTGACTGTCCCTGCTCAAGATTTAATATGGCCCATTTCAAATTGCTGGTAGATGAATATGGTGAAAAAATAAACTTTGGCGTTGTAGTAATGACTGCAAATAAAAATACCACCGAAAAAAAATACAGGAAAAATACGGGCTTACCATTCCCATTTTATTTGATACTTCGTTGGCAGTTAAGTGCGGTGTTTATTCAACTCCGCAGGCAATACAAAAAGCAACTTTAAGCGGAAAAAGTTTACTTAACAGGGCTATCATCTGGTGTACCAGTGGCGGATAACTGATGGTTAAAAAGCCAGTGTACCAGCGATACTCCCAGGGCTCAAACCAAAATCTGGCATAATGGTCAGCAAAGAACATGTGTACAAATGCATCGTAGGTACGGGGTAAAGTATAGTAAAGAATTACCCCATGTGTGAGCAATGCCAGTGACATGGCAACAAGCAAAAGTTTCTTTCCTAAAAAATCATCCCAGATATTATTTTGTGTTGGATTCACTGACATTTAGAATTTGAATTGTATAATTTAAAGATACAGCATAGGGTGCATTTGCTGTAACAAATTGACTACAACACCAATTGATACAAAACCTGCTGCAAAATAAAATAGATGAATAAAACGTTATTCCACTTAATACCACTGAAACTTTTTCAGAAACCCCATTCCGTTTAACCCTAAACCCCATTCATTATGGAGAAAATCGCAGTGAAACTGATCGTAGCATCAAGCATGTTGGTACTATGTGTTAGTCTTTACAAGCTGGTTACCGATTTAGCTTAATCCTCAATTGAAAGTTATTATCGCCTTATTTAAGAAAGTATAAGCCGACTATTACATTTTAAAAAGTTGGCTTGTACTTTCTTTATTATCAAATGCGATTAGGGGTGAGAGGTTAAAACTTCTTCTTTTTTGTTTATTATAATTTGATTGGTTTTACGCTTAACTGGTAATTTCTACCTGGGTTGTGTAAATTTATTAATACCAATATTCACCCACTGCACAATAATTCAATTGGATTTTACTTTTATCTAACAGACCGCCGTATTCATTTTTTAGCTAGCAGTTATGGTTAGAATTATTTTCCACATTTTGTTCACTGTTTTGTTTTCCTTTTATTGGGAAAATGCTCAGGCATTGGACAGTACATCAATTGCAAAAAAGGGTGTGTCAGATCTGAGGAAAGTTGACCTGACCAAAAATCCGGTTGCATTAAATGGAGAGTGGTCTTTTGTATGGAAGAAATTATTATCGTCAAATGACGAAGCCGGGTACACCTCTTATGTTACTTTTCCGGCGATCTGGAATAACAGTACCGTTAACGGAGAGCCGCTTTCTCCGCAAGGATATGCAACATACGGGCTCACTGTGTTATTACCAGCCGGCAGCGATGAGCTATCACTTAATATCCCCGACTTTTATTCTTCCTATCGTTTGTATATAAACGGTAAGCTTTTTTCCAGTAATGGCATCCCCGACTCTTCTGTAAAGAACTACCAACCCAAATGGATTAATAAAACAATACGCATTACTGATTTGTCCGATACACTTGTGCTCACGCTGCAGGTGGCCAATTTTTCCCATACAAAAGGTGGCCCATACAAGCAAATATTTATAGGTAACAATAAATTAATGCAGGCTGACCGTGAAAAAATTATAGCAGGCGATTTTTTACTCGCCGGTTGTTTGTTTATGGGCGGATTGTTTTTATTTGGGCTTTACCTGTTTGGAAAAAATGATAAGGCAACGCTTTATTTCTCCCTTTTTTGCATGGTGTATAGTTACCGCATTGTGGGTTCTTCCATGTATGCACTACATTCCGTTTTTCCGGATTTAAACTGGCAGCTTACAGTAAGGCTTGAGTATATTTCACTCTTCAGCAGTATCCTGCTATTCATTCAATATGTTCGTGAACTATATCCACTGGATGTTTATAAGCCTATCATAAAATGGCTCACAGTAATTTGCATGGTGGTCACTATCACGCCAATAGTCCTGCCTACCCTCATTTTCTCTCAAATCATTCAACCATTTTTGGCATTAATGTTCTTTTGTATTTTATACGTGTTTATTGTATTTATAAAGGCCTTTTTAAATAAGCGTACCGCAGCAAATTATGCATTGGTTAGCGTTGCAGTGTTGATGTCGGTAATGTTGCTGATCAATCTTCAGTATTTTGGGGTTATCATACCCGCCGGGGAAATTGTATTTACAGGCTACATTATATTTTTCTTTCTGCAGTCACTTATACTTTCGTTTCGGTTTGCTTTTACATTAAAGAATGCAAAACTACAGGCAGAAGAGGGCCTAAAAGAGAAGAGCGAGTTTTTATCAACCATGAGCCACGAAATAAGAACTCCCTTAAATTCAGTAATTGGGATGAGCCACCTAATGTTAAAAAACAATCCAAGAAATGATCAGAAAGATCAACTGGATGTTTTACTGTTTGCAGCCGGCAATTTATTGTCGATTGTAAATAACATTCTGGACTACAGTAAAATTGAAGCAGGCAAAATCAGGTTCGAACACATCGACATGGATATTGCCTATATACTTAAAAATGTAGTTTCTGGTTGCAAAAATTTGTCGGATGAAAAAGGGATTTCTTTAAAATTAAAATTGCCTGCGCAATTCAATTCAAATGTATTGGGCGACCCTACCCGTTTTACCCAGGTAATGAGCAACCTGGTAGGCAATGCCATTAAGTTTACAAAAGAGGGCAGTGTGGTTATTGAAGTGCGGGTAGCAAAACAGGACGATGAAAAAGTAACGATGGTTTTTAAAATAACAGACACCGGTATTGGAATATCAAAGGAAAAGCAACTCACAATTTTTGAGCAATTCACTCAGGCTGATTCTTCTACTTCCCGTAGTTATGGAGGTACAGGATTGGGACTGGCAATTTCTAAAAAAATATTGGAATTACAAGGTTCACAATTGCAATTGGAAAGCGAAGAAGGTAAAGGGTCTGTTTTTTATTTTTCTCAAACATTTTCTGTAAATGAAAAATATAAGGAACCCCTGCAGCTTATTCCTTCAATGCAGGATGCCAAAAAAGAAAAATCATTAAAAGGTGTTACTATATTATTGGTTGAGGATAATCCTATGAATGTATTTGTTGCGAAAAGTTTTTTGCAAAGTTGGGGTGCAATAATTGATGTAGCTGAAAACGGCCAGCAGGCACTGGATAAATTAGATACAGACAGGCATAAATTAATTTTAATGGACCTGCATATGCCAGTAATGGATGGTTACGAAGCCACCAGGCAAATACGAAAAAAAGGTATCTCCATCCCAATTATTGCACTTACTGCAAGTTTGCCAAACGAAATAGAAGAAGAAGTAAAAGGCCTCGAAATAGATGGGATGATTTTAAAGCCATTTGTACCGGAAGACTTATATAATAAAGTACTCGAACATACAATGGTAGCCCTATAATACAGCAGTAATGAAATGCCTGCCATAGAAATTATTCAATAACATCATCACATAGATAAGGGAGCCGGATAGAAACCCAGCTCCGTTTTAATTTCCAATATCCTGTGAAAAACCTTCTTTGAGATTCATCATCTCGTAATAATTTTTTTGTAATTAATAACCCCCCGATTACTAATTACAACTCAAAAGTAACAGGCTTTCCCTATTTTAAAAAAGCACTTTTAGTAAGCGGCAAGTTTTAATAAGTGAATGGTTTTATTTGATGTGCAGATAGTTTAATGAAATAAGAATTTGCCTGTAATGGTTAGGTTATAAGTCTATTGATACTAACTATTTTTTTCCTCTCATACAGCCATAATTTTTTTTGTTGTCCTGTCAGGGAAGCCATGGGCAACATCGTTGCGTCGCACTCTTGTACATTTATATTTATGTGGTACTTTACCCACGTTGTATATTTAACTTCAATTTATTTATCAGCCTGATTTTTTTTGAGGGCTGCCGGCGATTATATTATATTATTCCAGTTTTAGCAGGTGAAAAATAAAAGAATGTTTAGTAACTTTTCATCCTAAAACAAAAATTGTATGAAAAAAATATTGAGCATACTTTCAATTGGCTTTTTTCTGTTGCAGGGCTTTACTATTATAGCCAACGAATTAACTAATGAAGAAAGAAAATCTGCAGTAGCCTATCTTAATGAAACGAGTGAGTATTTCACCAATCATGTAAAGGGGCTTACTGATGCCCAGCTTGACTTTAAAGCTGCGCCGGATAAATGGAGTATCCGCCAGTGTATGGAGCATATTGCTTTATCAGAAACTTTCATTGTTTCGGTGATTGATAATTCACTAAAACAACCTGCCAATCCCGAAAAGAAAAGCGATATAAAATTTACTGAGGATATGTTGAAAGTGGCCCTGGTTGACCGCTCAAAAAAAGGCCAGGCACCGGAGCCAATTCAGCCCCAGGGTAAATTTAAAACTGCTGCTGAAGCTTTGGATGCTTTTGTAAAAGCAAGGAACAAAAACATTGAGTATATAACTACAACAAAAGATGATTTAAGAAATCATATAACGCCACATCCTTTTTTTGGAATGCTTGATGGTTACCAATGGATGATTTTATTGGCTGCTCACACCAAACGCCACACATTACAAATTGAAGAAGTGATGGCCAGCAATGGTTTCCCAAAGTGATAGTGATATTGTTTGACTACTGTTATTGCTTTTTAATTAGTGCATTCCCCAATGCTCAAATTACTTCCAGCAATTTTTTATATAATGTAGGTAAAGCTCCCCAATGGTATGCGTTACAAGTGAGATCATTTATCCTTTTTATCAAAAAGGATAAATGACAAAATCATATTTACAACGATGTTGGGCAATGATTCAGAGCCCGGACAACAAATATAAACTGATTACTTAGGGGCATAATTAATACCATCTGAGCCTCATTTTATTTAAATAAATGACAGTGGCCTCAGAGAATTATTTGTGCAAATGAAAAGCACAACAATGCTGTTAAATTGATTTGCCCAATTAAAAATATGCCTTACTTTTGCGGCTATGACAATTGAAAATTTAAAGGATATAAGAGACCGTGTGCTGGTTTTGAGGAGGTTTCTTTGACGTCGCTAACAGAGAAGCTAAAATAGACAACGACAAACAACTCACACTTTCGCCTGGTTTTTGGGATGATAATGCCCGGGCCACTTCCATTTTAAAAGAAACAAAAGTAAACGAGTATTGGGTAAATATGTACCACGATGTAGCATCGATGGTGGAAGATTTCGCCGTATTATTCGAATTTTGGAAAGAAGGGGAAGCGCCGGAAGAAGAGGTAAAAGAAGCTTTTGAAAAAGCCAATCTTGCCATTGAGGAAGCTGAATTTAAAAGCACCCTCAATGAACCGACAGATGCTTTGCCGGCAGTATTACAAATTAATAGCGGCGCAGGTGGTACCGAGAGCCAGGATTGGGCAGAAATGCTTGCACGTATGTACCGAATGTATGGCGAAAAGCAAGGTTGGGGTGTAACTGAGCTTGACTGGCAATGGGGTGATGGGGCTGGCATAAAAACATGCACATTCCAGTTTGACGGGCCTTTCTCTTATGGCTTTTTAAAAGCAGAAAGTGGCGTTCACCGGCTGGTGCGTATAAGCCCCTTTGATAGCAATGCCCGCCGGCATACTTCATTTGCCTCTGTGTATGTATATCCCTTAATAGATGATACCATCGAAATTGCTGTAAACCCTGCTGATGTCGAATGGGCATTTTTCAGGAGCGGAGGCAGTGGTGGACAAAACGTAAACAAAGTAGAAACTGCCGTAAGGCTTACGCACAAACCGAGTGGTTTTATAGTAGAGTGTCAGCAGGCACGTACCCAGGGCGAAAACAGGGAGAAGGCAATGGCCATGCTTAAGAGCAGGTTGTACGAAGAAGAAATGCGCAAGCGCCAGGCAGCGTTGGATGCTACCAATTCATCTAAGAAAAAAATAGAGTGGGGCAGCCAGATCAGAAGCTATGTTTTTCACCCATATAAAATGATTAAAGACCATCGCACAGATTACGAAGTGGGCAATGTAGCCCCGGTGATGGATGGGGAGTTGGATGGCTTTATAAAAGCGTATTTGATGAATGAGAAGGAAGCAAGTACTTCTTAAATTCTCAATATTATTTACATACAAACTATTACAAAAATAAATTTTCAATCATGCAATACGGAGATTTTTATTACCCCATTCCTGCAAATGAACCGGTATTAAATTATGCACCCGGCAGTGTAGAAAAAATTGCTTTAAAAAAGGCTTTAAAAGATTTGAAGTCTGCCCGGGTAGATGTGCCCATGTACATAGGTGCAGAAGAAATACGTACCGATAATAAAAAAGAATTGCGGCCACCACATGAGCACAAACACCTGCTGGGTTATTACCATGAAGGTGATGCCAGCCATGTAAAAAAAGCCATCGCCGCAGCGTTAAAAGCAAAAGATAAATGGGCGGCCATGAGTTGGGAAAACAGGGCAAATATCTTTTTAAAAGCTGCTGATTTGCTGGCAACAAAATATCGTCCATACATTGTAGGTAGTACTATGCTGGGCCAAAGTAAAAATCCCTACCAGGCAGAAATTGATGCTGCCTGTGAGTTGATTGATTTCCTGCGGTTTAATGTACATTTTTTGAGTGAAATATACAGGCAGCAACCCATTAGCAGTGCCGGTATTAATAACCGGGTGGAGTACCGCCCGCTGGAAGGTTTTGTGCTGGCAATTACGCCATTTAATTTTACGGCCATCGGCGGAAATTTGCCCACCAGTGCTGCAATGTGTGGCAATGTAGTGGTGTGGAAATGTGCTCATACCCAGGTTTATAGTGCACAGGTATTTATGCGGATTTTAAAAGAAGCCGGTTTGCCGGATGGCGTAATCAACTTGGTATTTGTTGATGGGCCGGTGTTGGGGGAAGTTTGTTTTAGCCATCCTGATTTTGCAGGAATACATTTTACAGGTAGCACAGGTGTGTTTAATTTTATGTGGAAAACGATCGGGGCAAATGCCGGCATTTATAAATCATATCCACGGATAGTTGGTGAAACAGGCGGTAAGGATTTTGTAATTGCACACAAAAGTGCAAACCCTGATGTAGTGGTAACGGCTTTGGTAAGGGGTGCCTTTGAATACCAGGGGCAAAAATGCTCCGCTGCTTCCAGGGCTTATATACCTACCAATATTGCTGCAGAAGTTAAGAAGAAACTTGCTGCAGAATTAAAGGCAATTAAGATGGGGACAACAGAAGATTTTACCAACTTTATTAATGCGGTAATTGATGAAAAAAGCTTTGACAAATTAGAGAGTTATATAAAAAATGCCCGTAAAAAAGATAGCCCCGCTAAAATTATAGCCGGGGGTAAATGCGATAAATCGGAAGGCTATTTTATTGAACCTACTGTAATAGAAACCACCGATCCTAAATATGTTACCATGTGCGAAGAACTTTTTGGGCCGGTACTTACATTGTATGTGTATGATGAGAATAAATTTGAAGATGCACTTAAATTAGTTGACAGCACTTCGCCTTATGCGTTAACGGGTGCGGTTATTGCGCAAGACAGGTATGCAGTAGAAGTGGCAACTACCCGTTTACGTAACAGTGCAGGAAATTTTTATATCAACGATAAACCAACCGGGGCAGTAGTGGGGCAGCAACCTTTTGGCGGGGCAAGGGCAAGTGGCACTAATGATAAAGCCGGAAGTATTTTAAATCTTTATCGCTGGTTAAGTGCACGAACTATTAAAGAAACATTTAATCCGCCAATCGATTACAGGTATCCTTTTATGTTAGAAAAATAAATTAAGGTTCTTATAAATTATAAAACCGTTTCATGAAATGAAACGGTTTTTTGTTTTACTAACATTTTTTTTTTAATTAAACATTATTGTGTTCTCGCTTCCTGCTAATATATTTTTTGTTGTCCTGTCAGTGAAGCAATGAGCAGCATTGTTGTGTCACTTGCCGACAGTATTTGTCGGCATCCCGATGTTACACTTGAATCGGGACTTGTACGGCATACCAATGTGGATCTTTACCTGTCTTATAACTAAAAAATATGCTTTGATTTTTTTTTACAATCATTCAATAACCGTTTGCTTATCCTTAATAAATCAGCTTCAGTAAAAGGTTATGTGAAATTAATTCCCCAATAATATTATAAGAGTTACTTGCCATCATCAATGAAAGTTTGTTTATAACAGCCATTGAGTGGCTTTACTTAAATGGCATATACTTTGTTTTAAATGAATTGAAATTTATTATTAACGAAACTACAAAATTTTGAAAAAAGTATTATTTATTACAGCAATGGCATTGGGTTCTTTTATTGTTAGAGCCCAACATGTAGAACTAGGAGTAAAAGGGGGTTTAAATGTATCTGCCGCCCGTGTTAATAACCCATCGGGAACTTACACATCTGGCAATTTGGATCCCAGGTTATCGGGACATGTTGGAGGTTTAGCACATATTCATTTGAATGATGTTTTTGCTATACAACCTGAGATTGTATTTTCAGGCGAAGGATTTAAGTCTGGCAAGGATGACTATTACAGGTTAAATTATCTAAATATTCCAGTACTTGCACAATACATGTTTAAATCAGGTTTTCGGTTAGAAACAGGTCCGCAGGCTGGTTTTTTATTGAGTGGAAAATTTAAAAATAATTCTACAACAACCGATATTAAGGACAAATATAAAGGTGTAAATTTTGCCTGGGCATTTGGAGCAGGTTATATTATGCCATCCGGCTTTGGTTTTGATGGAAGGTTTAACCTGGGATTAACTAAGGTGAATGATGATAATTCAGCAGATATAAAAACCGGAGTTTTTCAAGTGGGCGTATTTTATCAATTCAGAAAATTGGCTCATAAGTAAAAATCTGATTTAAATAAAGGATAAAAGGGTTGAAAATTTTCAACCTTTTTTTTATTCGACAATAACAGATAAATTCGCCCAATAAAATTTGCGATTGAAAATAATACTAGATAAAAATCAGCTTAACCTAACCATGCGGCGGCTTGCCCACCAATTGCTGGAGAACCATTTAAATCTTGGCAATGTGGTTTTTATTGGGCTACAGCCACGGGGCATACAGGTAAGTGCGAAGATGGTTGATATGATCCGTGAACTATGCCCAAATGATCCGGTTCACTATGGTGTATTAGACATCACTTTTTATAGGGACGATGTGAGGGAAGAATTGCACCTGGCAAACAAAACGGATATCTCATTTTCAATTGAAGGCAAAATTGTGATACTGATAGATGACGTATTGTACACCGGCAGAACAATCAGGGCTGCGTTGGATGCTTTACAGGATTTTGGCCGACCGCAAAAAATTGAATTGTGTGTGTTGGTTAACCGCAGGTTTAACAGGGAGCTGCCAATTCAACCTGATTATTGTGGAAAATCAATTGACACAATCATATCTCAAAAGGTAAAAGTGGAGTGGGATAAAGAACAGGTAATTTTATATTGATTTAATTTTTTCATTTAGCTTTGATGCTTAATGCAACTATCTACCAAACATCTATTAGGCATTAAAGACCTCTCCCCGGAAGACATTTCTCTCATTTTAGATACTGCCACCCAGTTTAAAGAAGTTTTACAGCGGCCCGTTAAAAAAGTGCCTTCGCTCCGGGATGTTACCATTGTAAATTTATTTTACGAAAACAGTACACGTACCCGTATATCTTTTGAATTGGCAGAAAAGCGCCTGGGTGCAGACACCATTAATTTTTCTGCCTCAGCCTCGTCAGTATCCAAAGGCGAAACCTTGTTGGATACAGTTAATAATATTTTAAGCATGAAGGTGGATATGGTGGTGATGAGGCATAGTGCAAGCGGTGCACCTCATTTTTTAGCACAACATATTCCGGCTGCTATTGTAAATGCGGGGGATGGCATAAACGAACATCCCACACAGGCATTGCTCGATGCTTTTTCTATTAAAGAAAAAACAGGAAGTTTGGAAGGGAAAAAAATAGTGTTGATAGGTGATATTATGCACTCTAGGGTGGCACTCAGTAATATATACCTGCTTAAAAAAATGGGAGCAGAGGTGATGGTTGCAGGACCCCCTACTTTAATACCTAAGTACATTAAGGAAGCCCTGGATATAAAAGTGGAGTACAATTTAAAAAATGCATTGGAATGGTGCGATGTGGCGAATGTATTACGCATTCAACTCGAAAGACAGAACCAGGTACTTTTCTCTTCTTTAAGGGAATACAACCTTGCTTACGGTGTAAGTAAAAAGTTGTTGGATGGATTAAAAAAAGAAATTGTGATTATGCACCCCGGCCCGATAAACAGGGGAGTGGAAATAGATAGTGATGTGGCAGATAGTAAACAATCTATTATTTTGCAACAGGTAGAAAATGGTGTTGCAGTAAGGATGGCCGTATTATATTTACTTGCAGGTAAAAGAGCAATTTAGTATTGACAAATAATGCAGGTAAAGATCCAAATAGGTATGACGTATAAGTGAGTGACACAACAATGATGCCCATGGCTTCATGGTTTGGGCAATAATAAATCACTGTAAATTTAGTTCCCTGAAACACTTTAAACTGTTAGAAAACAATTTTAATTAAAGGATATTTTACAAACTTCCAGTATGCAACGAACCTGTTTATTTCCCGGAACATTTGACCCCGTTACACTTGGCCATACAGATATTATTAACCGTGCAATCCCTTTGTTCGACAAACTGGTTATAGGTATTGGTCGTAATGTAAATAAAGTTCCGATGTTTAGTGAGGAACTACGCTTACAATGGCTGTTGGAAATTTATAAAGATGAGCCAAAGGTGCAGGCAGTTGTTTACGATGGGCTAACGGTAAATTGCTGCAAAAGTGTGGGGGCTAATTTTATATTGCGGGGCATCAGGTACGTAAATGATTTTGAATATGAAAAGGCAATTGCGGATATGAATAGAAGTATTGATGGGCATATAGAAACTATTTTCTTAACTTGTTTACCCCAATATACTTCTGTTGCATCCACCCTGGTGAGAGATGTATTAAAGAATGGGGGAGATGTTTCGCAGTTTTTACCGAAAGTAGTAAATCAAACTATTTTAAATAATAAATCAAACTGAATAATATGTCAATCTGGTTTAAAAAATCATTAAAACTTTCTGACCTGGATCCCTTTAGTCCTGGTACTATGGCGGAGCATTTGGGAATGGAATGGACTGAGTTAGGTGACGATTATATAAAAATAAGGATGCCGGTAGATAACAGGACCAAACAGCCTTATGGCCTTTTACATGGCGGTGCAAGCTGTGCATTAGCTGAAACTGTTGGCAGTGTTGCGGCCCACCTTGTAATTGATGCTAACAGGTTTATTTGCGTAGGGCTCGATATCAATGCCAATCATGTAAGAAGTGCAAGACAGGGGTTTGTAACGGGTATTGCAAAACCCTTGCACCTTGGCTCTACAACCCATGTATGGGATATAAAAATTTATGATGAAGGTGAAAAGCTGATTTGTATAAGCCGCCTGACAGTGGCTGTTTTAAACAAAGCATTTTAGTGGTTAAGGTTTACTAAAAAACACTTTCACTATATCTTTTATTGAAGGGTAGGTATTGCCCAACGGATCTTTAATATCAGTTGGTTTCACCCATTTTATTTCAGTAATCTGCTCCTCAGTTTGTGCTACCAGCGTTTGTTTTTTACTGCATATTAAATGATACCAATGAGATGTTTTTAAGAAATGTTTGCCAAATGCATTGTATGTATGATAGGTTTCCCCTATCTTTTTTTTGAGGGTTAAATTATTTACACCTGTTTCTTCTTCTACTTCCCGTATTGCACATTCTTCTAAGTTCTCACCTTTTTCCAACTTTCCTTTTGGCAGGTCCCATTTATCTAATCGGTATATAAAAAGATTTTCTTTTTTGTCATTTTGAACAACACCGCCTGCTGCTTCTATAGCTTTAAAATGTTTAAAAAAGGCTTTTTTTAAGGCTTCAAGATCAGTATGCCATAACACACCTGCATGAAACTCGTCTTTTTGTATTTCATGCAGTAATGATTTTATTGCAGGGCCTGATATTTCATCCATAAAAACTGCATCAGGATGATGCAATATCTCATTAAGATTACTATCAATTTCATCACAGAGATAAACAGGCTTTTCGTTGAAGTAAATTTTTATGTACATATTGATAACTTTTGGTAAAGGTTTTATGGTTGCATCTGTTTTTAATTTGCTGACCGACAGTAGTTTTTCATGGGATCATCGTTGTGTCACTCACTTGTACTAAATCCCTATGTGGAACTTTGCTTATAGTATATGTTGAAAATCTACGTCAATTTTTGATTTTGCTCAAAAGCTATTGACCGAAAGCAAACAGCTTTTATTATTTTTGCCAGATGACAAATGAAAAAGCCATTGCCGAAAAACTGTTACAAATTAATGCAATTAAATTAAGTCCGCAA
>JANMVB010000506.1:0-2337 GCA_031392305.1 Ferruginibacter sp. | reverse complement strand
AATTATCAATTGCATTTTATTTGTAACCGCTACTTTTTTTATTAACCGTATTTGTTTTTATTTATCCCCGGTTGCTTTGTTTGTTATTTTATTTTATAGCTATACCAAACGCTTTACTGCACTTTGTCATTTGGTATTGGGCGTGGGATTAAGCCTTGCACCCATTGGCGCATACCTTGCTGTAACTGGTCGTTTTGATATTTTGCCTGTTCTTTTTTCTTTTACTGTATTATTTTGGGTAAGCGGTTTTGATATTATTTATGCGCTGCAGGATGAAGCATTTGACAAGTCGCAAAACTTACATTCTATACCAGCGGCATTGGGTAAATCAAAAGCACTAAGGGTATCAGAATTATTACACCTGTTATCTGCCGCCTGTGTAATTGGTGCTGGCATATATGGGGGCTTTGCCTTTTTATACTGGACAGGTGTGGCCGTGTTTATTGGTATGCTTATCTATCAGCATTCCATTGTAAAACCAACCGACCTCAGCAAAGTAAACATCGCATTCATGACAGCCAATGGAATTGCATCCGTTGTATTTGCAGTGTTTGTTTTGCTTGATATTTTTTTGCTGTAGCATATATTAATCTGATATTATTTTCAGGGGAGTTATTTTTTAACTTAAAAGTGTAACCATAGTAAAGCGATGCAAACTGTTGAAGTTTCAATGCCCTGCTAAGCTAGTAGCAATACTTTGTAGTGGACAATTTGAAGGATTTAAATAGCTTTAACGACCTAACTTTTTAATGATGCAATATTTTTCTATAACAGAGTCAACAGACGAAAAAATTATTGGAATGCATTATCCACAATGTGCAGGTCTGCTGAAAGAGTACAATAATGATTATGAAAATCCATATTCCCTATATTATTTTGCACATCAAAAAGGAAAGAGGGTAAACTACAAACCAGATTTATCTTCAATTAAAATTCTTGAGAGAACAAAATTAACTGACTTAATTAGTTGCAGTTTAGGTCCAGGAAATGACATAGTAGTTAGTTCAAGATTAAAAAATATTATTAAGGAAAGCAAGGCATCTCAGTATCAGATATTTGAAACTATACTAAATAAGAAAAATGTAAAATTTAAATACTGGTGGATTCATTATATCTATAACTTAGAAAAAGTAGTCGATTATGAAGCTTCAAGATTTTCCCACACCAATGATAAACTAAGCCTAAAAGCAAAAAATATTAAAAGCCATAAAGAGTACAAAGAATTCTATGACAAAGAAGATACCTACGGACTTATAAGAGCCACTAATATAGTCTTAAGACATAAACCCTTAGATTTTTTTATTGTAGGGCAGTTTAATCAAACTCATTATATATCTAAAGAACTAAAGGATAGGCTTGTAAACGAAGGTATTACTGGTTTAGAGTTCTTAGAAGCAAATGATATACATTTTCGGTAGAAGAAAGCTAAAAAATTGCTCCTGACAATACAAAAGTGTGCTTAATTATATTGTGGGTAAAGCTCCACATAGGTATGCAGTACAAGTGAGTGACACAACGATGATGACCATTGCTTCTTTGCCTGGACAATAAAATTTTAATTACAAAAAATTTCAAGTGCTTAAACATTATCAATTATCATTTAACCAATTATCAATTAAAACATGGCCCGCATATTAGCAATAGATTATGGCGGTAAAAGAACGGGCCTGGCAGTTACTGACCCTTTGCAAATTATTGCAACCGGCCTTGCTACTATTGAATCAAAGGAACTGATCCCTTTTCTGAAAAAATATTTTGTAACAGAGCAGGTGGAACTCATCATCATCGGCCTGCCAAAAAACTGGGATGAATCTGATACGCATGGTACCCCGCTGGTGGAGGTCGCCATTAAAAAATTGCAAAAAGAATTTCCTGCCATCCCTTTAAAAACAGTGGATGAACGCTACACATCTAAAATGGCGAAAGATGCCATGCTGCAAATGGGCATGAAGAAAAAGGACCGTTGCATAAAAGGCAATGTGGATATTATTGCTGCTACCATTATATTACAGGAGTACCTGCAAAGCATAGGTAATTAAAAGGGATAAGTTAACTTTGCACCTTATTATTTTCAATACTTTTAATTTATTACTGAATGATTCTCCCTATAGTTGCCTACGGTTCGCCGGTGTTAAGAAAAATTTGCAAAGATATTACGCCGGATTTTCCGCAGTTGGAAAAACTGATTGCCGATATGTGGGAAACCATGTACAACAGCAATGGCGTAGGACTGGCTGCACCACAAATCAATAAAGAAATCCGCCTTTTTGTAATTGACAGTACACAGATTTTTCAAAATCTGGAGGAGGATGAAAAAGATTTATATCCTGATGGCCC
>JANMVB010000493.1:0-5226 GCA_031392305.1 Ferruginibacter sp. | reverse complement strand
CCCATCATAGAAAGATAGAACAAGGTGAATTTATCTTCCGGCGAAAGATCACCCAGCGAATAATTTGTAAAAGTATTCATGTAGTAATCCCTCACAAGGTGGATTAATGGTAAACCGGGGTTTTCGTCCATGATTTGTATTTTTAGTGTTTAATAAAATACGGCAGACCGCATTAATTGCGTGAGCTAATTTACAAATTGCATCTGCAACAAATAACTTTTAGTTAATGCCTGGTTCATGTAAAGGTTACACTGGCATAGTTCCTTTGCAAAACCTCTACAATGAAACTATTAACAGTTTTCTTTTTTATTCTTACGCTTACCACCACAACAAATGCACAATCCCCGGCCCAGAATGTTTTTATCATCACCGTTGATGGTACAAGATGGCAGGAAATATTTAAAGGTGCCGATGAGGAATTGTTGCGCAACACCAATTATGTAAAAGATACCTTGCTGATGCAGCAACAATACTGGCACAGCGACCTCGGCGAAAGAAGGCGAAGATTGATGCCATTCTTTTGGTCTGTAATTGCAGAGCAGGGTCAACTGCTGGGCAACCGTGATTTTGATAATGATGTGAATGTAGCCAACCTGTACAAAATTTCTTACCCCGGCTACAGCGAAATATTTACCGGCTATGCAGACAGGCTTTTTATTCCTAACCTGGCAGTAAATAACCCACGCAGTAATATTCTGCAATGGCTCAATAACCAGCCGCAGTTTAATGGCAAAGTAGCTGCCTTTTGTTCGTGGCGTGTGTTTCCCTTTATACTGGATGAAAAAAATGGCCACCTGCCGGTAAATGCAGGCTACGAAGCAATGGATGAAAATGACAGCAGCAGTACATTGATCAATGCTGTGCAGCAGAGCATGTACCATCAAAACAATACCCGCCACGATCTGCTCACTTATGAATGCGCCAAAAATTATATTCAGCAAAATCATCCTAAAGTAATGTATATGGGCCTTGGCGAAACAGATGAATTTGCACACCACGGTGAGTATGATACTTACCTGCAGAAGATGCACCAGGCAGATGGAATGCTTGCCGAACTTTGGTATTATGTGCAAACAGATCCATTCTATAAAAACAATACCAGTTTTATCATCACCACCGATCATGGCCGTGGGCGCAAAAACAGTAACTGGAAATCGCATGGCTTTTGGATAAATGGTTCGGGTGAAACATGGCTGGCTATGCTGGGGCCAAGCATTGCACCGCTGGGAGAAGGAAAACAAAAACAGCAGGTTTACCAAAAGCAGGTAGCCGCTACCGTAGCTGTATTACTTAATCAGCAGTTTACTGCAAAGCACACTGTGGGAAAACCGATGCTTGTAATGCCTGTTGCAAAGAAGGAAGATAAACCTGCGGTAGTAGTTGCGGTTACAAACAGGTAAGCAAAAGGAAAGAAGCAGGAGCTTTTTAAAAATGTACACTTTCATAAAAACACAGGCAGCATTAACAGCCGGGTCGCTGGCCGATTTCCTGGTTACTATTTTGTTAGTACAAATATTTAATTGCTGGTATATTGCCGGCAACGCAGCAGGTAATATCACCGGTGCCATTGCACAGTTTATCCTGAGCCGTAACTGGGCATTTAATACTACCCGGAAAAAACAAAAGATACCCACGCAGGTAATAAAGTTTGTGGTGATGTGGATGGGTAATATAGCGCTGTCGGCGGCGGGGGTTTACGTACTTACATCGTACCTTAATTTACATTACCTGTTATCCAAACTAATTGTATCAGTATTGCTGGGTGTTAGTTATACCTACCTGGTTAGCAAAAAGTTTGTGTTTGTATAACATCATTGTCATCTCCTTCCGGATTATCACTGCTTTCAGCAAAGGCTAAGGACATTGCACGGAAACTAAATAATTGGTTATAGTTCGCAAGGGATAAATTATAATTTAAACGGAACTGTTACTACAATTTTATCCCAGGCAAGTTTCATGTTTCCCTCCTTTTCTCCTTTACTTTCAAATTGGATAGTAAAGTTTTCAACAGTATCACTTAACGCTGAAACTGGTGCTGTAACCCGTAATACATCATTTGCGGCGTTGTAGCTATAAGCACCCCAGTAATCCAGGTCACTATTTAAAATAATAGTCCATTCTTTTTCACCCGGAATAGTAAAAAGGGTATAAGAACCTGCTTTTACTTTTTTTCCGGCCAACTCTACATCTTCGTAAAATTTAATTTCTGTTGCTTCATTAGCGCCGGTTCTCCAAACTTTACCATAAGGAACAAGCTTGCCAAAAACTTCTCTCATATTTTTTGCAGGCCTGGTGTAGGTAACCCGGATAATTGCTTTATCTCCCGCTTTTCTGTCGTGGGCAAAATTATTGGGATAATAAGCCAGGTCCATGGGACTTTTATCTATCCCTGGAAATTTCTGTGCAAAGATTGCACCTGAAAATAAAAACATAAAAATTGATGCTAAAAGTATTTTGTTCATAATGATTGTTATTAATATTAAATGTGAATGAGGATTTATTTTAAAAAAGTAACGTATCAGTTGTATGTTGCAAATTTCAATGCGCTATCATTTTTAATACAAGTTTGGTGCAGTATTAAATATTGGATTTAGCCGCTGGTGCCAGTAAGGATAAACAGTATCAGTTTCACTCACAGCATCCAGTCTTTTTACCTGCTCCATAGTTAAGTTCCAGCCCACTGCTTCCAGGTTTTGCTTTAGCTGTGCCTCGTTCCTGGCACCGATAATAATATTGTCAACTGTTGGCCGTTGCAACAACCAGTTCAGGGAAACCTGAGCAACACTTTTGCCTGTTTCATTAGCTACCTGGTCAAGCACATCTACAATATTATATAAATCCTCAGGGTCTTTTGCCGGGCCATGACTTCCCTGCTGATCAAAACGGGAACCTTCCGGCAATGGTTTATCTCTCCCGAACTTGCCGCTTAACAGCCCGCCACTTAAAGGGCTCCACACAATCGTACCAATATGCTGGTCAATGCCCAGCGGCATCAGCTCCCATTCAAATTCACGGGCCAGTAAAGAGTAGTATGCCTGGTGTGCAATGTATTTGCTCCATCCATACCTTTCACTCACCGATAATGACTTCATTAAATGCCAGCCCGAAAAATTAGAGCAGGCGATATAGCGGACCTTGCCGCTCTGTATTAAAGTATCCAGTGTTTTTAATGTTTCTTCCACCGGTGTGTTTGCATCAAAGCCATGCATGTGGTAGATGTCAATATGATCTGTCTGCAACCTTTTCAAACTGGCCTCACATTGTTTAATCAATTGAAAACGTGAGGAGCCATAATCATTGATATCATCACCCATTTTAAAAGTTGCTTTGGTTGATATCAGCACCTTATCTCTCAGACCGGTCAAGGCTTTACCCAGTATCTCTTCTGCAGCGCCGGATGAATAAACATTAGCTGTATCAAACAGGTTCACACCGGCGTCAAGGCATAAGTTTACCATCTGTGTTGCTTCCTCTACCTGTGTGGTGCCCCATGCTTTAAAAAATTCGTTGCTGCCCCCAAATGTTGCGGTACCAAAACTTAATACCGGCACCCTTAAACCCGATTGCCCTAATTGCCTGTATTCCATAAAAATATTTTTAATGAAGAAATTATAAATTTTTCACGCTATCCCGTACATATACAAACTTACACAAGCAGTTTTACCGTTATGCAAAAGTAGAAATAGATTTTGAAGTAAAGCAGATGATGATTATGGGCCTTGCCCAGGTTGAAGAGAACAACGTTAAAATTCCAATATAAGCGGATGTTTTATTCTTTGCCCAACCAACTTTTGTACCCTTTAACGATGTCGTCAAAATCAATTTTTAAAATATTCCTAAGCCTTTGTTGGTATTGCTATCCATTAAAATTCTCTAACTACTCCGGGAACGCCGATGTTGGTCTTATTGACCAATATCAGAAGCTGTGTATTAAAATCTTTCACCAATGTGTAAGCATACCAAAATCATCGATGCCTGTTGTAAAAACTGGCGGATGAATAATAGTATTCTTCGGGCAAACTGCATAAGCGGGCCCTTACAGAATTCCAGTGAATGTATGCCAGCTTTTGCATGAATAGCTCATTTGTATACAAATAAATATGCCCGGTTATTTTTTTAGCCGTACGCTTCGGTAATTGTTCAATAAGAACAACTATAGCTTTTTGGGTTGCTGCAGCTTTAAGGACATGCCAACGGCGGCAAAGGCTGCTGCCGAAGTTACATTGTCCCGCCCTGCTTTTGCAAATACTTTTGTTAGCGGCAGACTTTATGACCATATTGAATGTAGCTTTCTCTAAATTGATTATGGCCCAAAACTTCAAATACAAGTCTTGACAGCAAGGTTTTTATGGGCAGTAAATCATGAGTGTCATTTTGTTTCAGCTTTACTGTGAGTTTATTTTTGTTTGGATAGAAGTTAAAGCCGAGATTCATCAAAAGGCTTAGCTTATACTCATCAAACCAGAAAGTTTTTGAAAGCGTGTTTATCCTGGGTATAGTTATTATAAATATTTTCTTTTGGAGCTTTATTTCGCAACTGAAACGTTCACTAGTGTCAAGTATTAGCGAGAAACACTTCAACTTTTTTTCAACAAGCATGTTTAATACTGTGTCGACCGTATTTTCGTGATTTTGGTTTTTTGATAGAATTGTAAGATCTAGCAGAGCTTCTTTTTGTCTGATTATGATTTCCTGATAAAGGTATTTGTGAAAGTCTGAACAACCAGAACTAACTAGGTTTTCATATTTATTAATAGTTTCGGTAATCTCCTTTTGATCAAAGCGATCATCTTTTAAGATATTAAACATTGCAAGTTTATCTTTCACTTTGGATAGCTCTATGGAGTGAGTATGAGCACTTAAAAATTCTTTTTCCAATACATACATGTCTATTAGCTTTATTAGCCGATCCCTTTCTTCCTCGTAGTACCTTATTAAGGAATTTAATTTTTCTTGCATGTTAGAATTTAAGCTTACCGCTAACGTTCAGGGCTTTATGCTGGTTAAATTAATAATTAAATGTTCATTGTTTGTACAAAAGTTCAAAGGTGTTTGTCAAGCCCAAACTGAAGACTGGCTTTGCTATGACCCGTCCTGAAAAAAGTTGACTGGTTATTAATAAATAATCCTTGTATTGGTTGACTAAGATAAATCATCCTGAATAAGGTTGATTAAAAAAGTTTTTACTTGAGCGTTGGCAAAAAAATAGTTGAGTAGCCCCCCAGC
>JANMVB010000415.1:0-8058 GCA_031392305.1 Ferruginibacter sp. | reverse complement strand
TAAGAAAATTTCTCCGGGATATCGCCTTCGTGTTGATTGCTTGTGACATAGTTGACGTTACTTTTTGTTAATGATTTTCATCCTTCAAAAATTACTTTCGCTTAGGGGCAAACGCTCCTTTTTCTATCCAGGTAATCCATGTTTTCTTAAATGCTGCATGGCTTATTGGTGGCGGCTTACGGCCCTCGCCGGCATCCCAGGCAGCTAACACCAACCCATCATCTGCATGCTCAATTAATTGTTGCTTGTTCTTGTGGCCATTTTGTTTTGGGTCCATTAATTGTTTGGCCAACTGGTAAGCTGTCCTGCCCTCAAAAACCATTTTCATATCCGCTGGTGGCAGATGCCAATTTGGATTGCCTGGTGGTGTATGTACCCCTGGCGTGTTGGTAGGCTGGTGGCAATTAGCACACTTCATTGCATAAATTCCTTTGCCATCTTTGCCACGCTTTGGCAACATCGTATGCAGGTGGCTATCGTCTCCCTGCAGCGGCACATCTCCCGAAGGATGACAGTTCATACACCTTGCATTCATCAATACTTTATACACCTGTTTAAAGGCTTCAACCGATGCAATACTATCCGCTGCATGTTGCTCCAATTTTGCATCATTACCTGTAGCCGCCTGCTTATTATTAAATGCAGAAGTAGCAACAGCAATTACAGAAAGTGCAATGAAAAAGAAAGTCATTGTCCACAAAGGCGAAAAATAGCGTCCTTCATTTTTGGTATGTTGTTTCATGATATGATTGGGTTTAAACAGTATCAAATTATGTTTGTAGTAAAGGCAGTTTTAATTTATCATCTGCTACTACAGCATACCGTTAGCAATTGAAATGTGGTAGCGGCGAATTCTATAACGTAATTAAAGTTCGTAGTTGTGAGGCCGTTGAACGGAGCGTCGCAACGATGATGCCATGAAAATCAATGCCGGTTAACAAAGCTTTTCGAAACGTATTTAAAACATTTACCGGCACTTTAAATATATAAGTAAATTATTTTTTGTCCGGGCAGAAAAGCAGTGGTCATCATCGTTGTGTCACTCACTTGTACCGCATACCAATGTGGATCTTTAATTACGTTTTAAATTAGTACTTCCCAGGTTTATTTATTATTGCACAAATCGAAAAAATACTTATCTAACCATTGTGATATATTCGTCGCCCCGCTATATCGCTAAACCGTTATATTATTTATTTGATTTTCATATCAGAAATTAATGGAACAGTCTCGACAAGTTCGAGGAACTTAACCATATCTTTTGTCAAAGTTTTGTATTTTATAAAATGAGGCGTCTGTATATGAGAATTGTATGCCTCCACCCCCGCATATATTTCTAATATGGTAATGTGCGTAGGTTTGTTTTTTTCTGAAACTGCATATAAAGTCAATACTCCTGCCTCCAGTTTAATTGATGTTTCAATCTCTTCTTTAAGTGCGGTTTTATAGCTCTCTAATTGTGACGAATCAATTACGAGTTTCGCTAACCTCACAATTTGTTCTTTTTCTTGTGCAACAGCATTACTACTAAAGAACAGTGATAGGGCTATAGCCATAAGATTTATGAGTAATGTTTTTATTTTTTTTGTTACCATGATTTGTAAGTTCATAAATTTTAGTGTGTCGCTTTGTAGTTGCCACCAACAATTCAATTCCACCTTTTATCCTTTGCGTTGCATCTCTGCGGCCAGGTGAATACCTTTACGGATGCGGAGATAGGTACCACACCGGCAAATATTTCCTGCCATTGCATCGTCTATATCTTTATCAGTAGGGTTGGGGTTTTCCCTCAGCAAAACGGCTGCTGACATCAACTGTCCCGAATGGCAATAGCCACATTGCGGCACATCAATTTCCTGCCAGGCTTTTTGTAAGGGGTGGTCATTATTTTCCGACAGGCCCTCAATGGTTACAACTTTTTGCCCTTCGGCACGGCTCACTTTTGTAACGCAGGAACGCACTGCTTCTCCATTGAGATGAACAACGCAGGCGCCGCATTGCGCTACGCCGCAGCCATACTTGGTTCCTGTAAGGCCCACAAAATCCCTGATGGCCCACAACAAAGGCATATCCGGACTTACATCAATTTTATAATCTTTGCTGTTAACATTTAAAGTGATCATATCTTTTAAAAATTAGTGAGTGATAGTTGTCTTAGCAATAAATGAATCAACAATCTTCCTGCCACATTACTGAACCTATCAAAAGTATTTCAATTGTAATTTTTGTTTTAATGCATTTCAAACAATTCATTACGAAAATCAAACCGCACCGTTTTTAGCGATCAATATCAACCCCGGTCTTTACTATTTATTGCAGGCATAAACGGCTGGTCATAAAAACGCTTGCCGGTAGCTTTGTATAATGCATTCGCCAATGCTCCAAAAACCGGGGGAAATGCCGGCTCACCCATGCCCGTGGGATCAAAATCATTCTGTACAAAATGAACATCAATAGTTTTAGGTGCTTCATGATTACGTATCATCCTGTAACTATGGAAATTATTCTTTTCCGGCACACCATTTTTAAAAGTGATGGAGCCAAATAATGCATTGCCTATTCCGTCAACAATGGAGCCTTCTGTAAGGTTGATTGCAGCGTCGGGATTTACTACAATGCCACAGTCAATTACACAACATACCCGTGGTATAATGAGTTTGCCATTCTCCAATTTTATATCAATTACCTGGGCCGCATAGGTGTTGTGGCAGAAGTAGGCAGCAACACCGCGGTAAGTGTTTGGCGGAACATTTCCCCAAACGGATTTTTCACGTAAAAGTTTCAGTATTCCTGTGTAGCGATTGGCATCATAATCATTGTCTTTACCCACCGGATTTTTGGCAGCCCGTTCCAACAAATCAAGACGGAAAGCAATCGGATCTTTACCTACAGTTTCTGCCAGTTCATCCAGGAAAGATTGTTCTGCGGAAGCGATAAAATTTGACCGCGGCGCACGGAACGATCCGGTGGTAATGTTAGAATTAATGGTCCAGCTCTCGGCAAGGTAATTGTCAACAGCACCCGCCGGAAAACTATTTGCTGCCAATGAACTTTCAGGGATACCTCCCGCTTTTACATGAAACGCAACAAGGTTTTTATTGGCGTCTAATGCTGCCCGATAGGTTGCACTGTACATTGGCCGGTATATACCGGAAGTCATATCATCTTCACGGGTATAGATAAGCTTTACTGGCGCATTCACCTTTTGAGAAATGAGTGCAGCTTCAATCAGCCAGTGTGCATACGATCTCCGTCCAAACCCGCCGCCCAGGCGTGTTAACTGAATATCTATTTTTTCCACAGGTATCCCTAACCTTGCTGCCAATGTTTTTTCGGTCAATTCCGCTTTCTGTAACGGGCCGGCGAGTTCAACTTTTTCAGCAGTAACGTGGGCAAAAAAGTTCATCGGCTCCATGCAATTGTGTGCAAGAAAAGGTGCGGTATAGGTGCGTTCAATTATTTGTGCAGCATTTTTAAAGGCAGTTTCCGGATCTCCGTCTTTACGCACAACACTTGCCGGTTTGGCCATCATTTCAGCAATTTTTGCTTTATGATCTGCGGTGCTCTCCAGGCCTGCCGGAATAGTGACTGCCTGTGAAGGACCACCAAAATTGGTGCTTCGTTTTATAGTTTGTTCGGCAAATGGTTCCCATTCTATTTTCAATGCTTTTTTAGCATTCATCACATCCCAGGTATTGCTGCCCACAATCGCCACTACTTCTATAAATGAGCAGGTGTCAAAAAACTGTCTTTCATAATCATCATTAAAAACTTTAACCGGGAAAATATCTTTTATACCAGGCATTGCCCTTGCGGATGTATCGTTGATCAATTTTAATTTCATGCCGAAAGCCGGCGGATGTACGATCATGGCGATGAGCATTCCCTCACGCTGAATATCTATTCCGTAAAGAGACTTCCCGGAAATAATTTTGGGTACATCCACATTTTTTTGTGAGGTACCAATCATTTTAAAATCCTTTTTATCCTTCAGTTTTACATCCCTTGGTACAGCAAGTTTTGAAGCAGCAGCAGCCATCGCACCGTAGCCTGCAGACTTACCAGTTTTTTTGTGATGCAGCATCCCTTTTTCAGTAGTGATCTCTTCCACTGGCACTGCCCAGGCCTGGGCTGCAGCTTCGCAAAGCATCTGCCTTGCAGTTGCACCAGCCATCCTGAGGGTTTTCCAACTTGTGCGGATGGCCTGGCTGCCGCCGATGTACTGGCGTGTGTATAGTTTTGTATTTAAAGGGGCTTGCACCACTACAACAGTTTTCCAGTCAACGTCCAGCTCCTCGGCTACAATCATAGGCATGGATGTTTTTACATTTTGGCCGCCTTCCGGATTGGGCGACATGATGGTAACAGTGCCGTTTTCAGCGATCTTCAAAAAACCATTCAATTCCGTCAACTCATTATCAAGCGCTGCAATTTCTTTTGTTTTAAATGCAAAAGAATCAAGCCAGCTAAAACTGATCATCAATCCTACACCGGCAAGCGCCGAGGTCTTCAGAAAAGATCTTCTTCCGGGAGATGTTGGTTGATTTGACATGGTAAGATTTTATTGTAGAGATGCAATTTTGAAACCAATATTTTTCTTATAAATTATATTGAACAAATATTACCAGTCACCATTAAACGCAGTAGCCCAAATCAAAAAAAACTAAACAAACGGTTACTAAACCTTATCTAAACTAAAAGGCATTTTGCGGATACGCTTGCCCGTGGCTGCAAAAATAGCATTCGCTAATGCCGGTGCAAATGGAGGTAGCCCCGGTTCTCCCACACCTTTTATTTTTCCGCCATGCGTGAGAATATGAACTTCGATTTCAGGCATTTCATTGATGCGGATAAGTGGGTTGTCATAAAAATTATGTTGCATCGTTTTTCCGTTTTTCAATGTAATGCCTGGTTTTATTGCTGCTCCAAGCGCCATAACGATAGAACCTTCCACCTGGTTTTTTACATTATCCGGATTTACCACTTCGCCCAAATCAATCACCGCAATTACCTTATCCACTTTTATGGATTTATCTGCCAGGTAACTTACTTCTACAACATGGGCACATAAGCCGGCAAAGAACTCCCATTGTGCCACACCTCTTCCTTTACCTTTTGCCAAAGGTTTATCCCAATGGGATACTTCCCTTAGTTTTAGTAAAACCCTTTTTAAATCAGACGGTTTTGTAAGCAGTGATAAACGAAAATCAAAAGGATCTTTTTTTGCCTTAAATGCCAGTTCATCTATAAAACATTCATGAGCAAACGATAGGGTAGAACTGGTAACAGACCGCCAGGCGGCTACGGGAATATGGCAGTCGGCCCTTACATAGGAGGTTTTGAGGTTTGGAATTTCATAAGCCTGTTCGCCAATTCCTTCCACCATAATCGGGTCAACCTTTGTCTTATCAAAGTCGCTCCGCATAGATTCAAAATAGGAAGGGCTTATCACCTTGTGCTCAAAGTCCACCAGTTTGCCATCTGCTGAGAAACCACCTTTCAGTTTTGAGAAAGTCATGGGCCGGTAAGACCCTTGTTCGGTGGTGTCTTCTCTCGACCAAACAACTTTTACCGGCTTGTCGATTTGTTTTGCAACGTTCACCGCTTCAACGATATAATCAATGAGCAACCTTCTGCCAAAACCGCCACCGATAAATTTTGCATGCAGCTTTATATTTTCCGGTGCAAATCCGATGAGTTTATGCAAGTCGTTCGCTCCGCTTCCGGTAACTGTACTGGGCACTTGCGTAGAAGTCCATATTGTTACTTTGTCTCCCTTCACCTCTGCTACACAGTTCAACGGTTCCAATGTATGGTGTGCTATCATGGGTGTTTCGTAAAATGCCTCTACCGTATTTTGTGGCAATAAATTGACGGAGCTAATCGAACCAATATTTTTATCACTCAATCCCTCCTGGCTTGCAAGGGACCGTAATTGATTTTCGTAATCAACAGAATTAAATTTTTCAAATCCTTTGGTATCCCATACAATGTTAAGTTTCTTACGGCCCTGCAGGGCAGTCCAGTAATCGTTGGCAATTACTGCTACTCCCACAAAATGATACTTGCCCACAATCCTCTCCACTTCCACCACCTTCACTACTCCGGCAACTTTAAGGGCTTCGGCTGCATTAAAACTTTTTAAAGTCCCTCCAATTACCGGGCATCTTTCAACAGTTGCATACAGCATGCCGGGTACCTGTGTATCTATGCCAAACTCAGCCTTACCGGAAGTTTTTAAAGGAACATCAGCCCGGTGTAATGATTTACCTAAAATCTTAAAATCCTTCGGGTCTTTCAGTTTTGGTTCTTTCGGCAATTCTATTTTTGAAGCTTCCAATACCAACTCGCCATAACCAAGTGTTTTTTGGGTGGGCTTATGAATTACTTTTCCATTTTCAGCATAACAATCGCTGGCATCTACCTGCCATTGTATGCTGGCTGCTTTTATAAAAACTTCTCTTGCGGATGCACCCACTTTTCTTAATTCCGTATAGTTCGTTCTTACCGATGCACTGCCGCCTGCCCGCTGGGCATTTCCCAATTCTTTCTCACCGTTTGATTGTTTGATGGTTACCTGGTCCAATGATACTTCAAACTCTTCTGCAATCAATGCTGGGATTGATTGAAAGGTGCCCTGGCCCATTTCGGGCTTGGTGTTGTAAATGGTAATGTTGCCGTTGGATTCAACAAGGATATACGGGGTGAAATTTTTGGCTTCGTTTAAATTGGGCGTTTTTCCAGAGTTGCCCTTTGCAGAAATTCCCAGCCAGAGAGCGATGCCCGTGCCGCCTGCATGTTTTATAAAACTTCGCCTGGAAACCTGTTTCATGGTATGTTTAAATTTTCAGATAATTATAAAGTAATGTTCCAAAAAAGTATGTTCCGCAGCAGGCATATTTGCACAGCTTAAAATGTACAACAAAGCTAAACAATTGCCAGGCCGGGAATAACAAAAAAGAAACAAGTAATTACGAAATTCAAATATTTTTTGCATGTAATGCCGCAAGTACAAAAAACAAAAGAGAATTTGTCGTAAGCAAGGAAATATACAGAAAAGAGGAAGCGATTTTTCTTATGTTCCGCTTTTTAGAATATTGAAATAAACGGTGCTGATATTTCGCTCATTACAACGTGAGTAAAGATCCCCAATGATACAATGTACAAGAGTGCGACGCCTATGAAGCTAAATTGAAAAACTTCTGCCCGGACAACAAAAATTCTTGGTTGTATAAAATTGCGATCCTTAGCATAGGGCAAAGCCGGACTAATTTTATTGCCACAGGCAGGTTATCACAAATTGTGATAAGCTAAATAAATAGTTGTTGAAATAATAGTAACGATGAGCTGCCGCCAAACATCAAATATTCCTGAATTTCATTGGGCTCAACTGCACATGCTTTTTAAAGAAATTGTTGAAATGGGTAACTTCTGCAAAATCCAATGCGTAGGCAATTTCAGAAACATTCCATGGGCTATGTTTCAATAGAATTTTAGACTCCTGCAAAATTCGTTCTGCAATAATCTGTGAGGTGGTTTTCTCTGTTATTTCTTTTACTGCCCTGTTTAAATGATTTACATGCACATTTAATTGTTGGGCAAAATCAGAGGCAGAACGCAGGCTGAGTGTTTGATGATTTTCATCAATTGGGAACTGTCGTTCCAACAGTTCTAAAAACAAGTTGGATATTCTTTGGGATGCATTCATTGGCTGCTTTTCAAATTTTGCACCCGGCATTTTCATGGCGAAATGCAGGAGTTCAAGAAAAAGGTTTCGCAATACATCATACTTATGTTGGTAATCAGACTCGATTTCTTCAACCATACTTTTATATATACCCCTTACTTTGTTCACCTGTTCATCTGTCAATTCAAATACATGCCTGCCCCCGGGCTGAAAAATTGCATACTGATTTAGGTTGCCATATTGATGAAAAAAGTCCGGGGTGAAAAGGCAAAAAAAACCACTTATAATCCGGTCAGTAAATTCACAACTATAAGGTATCTGTGGATTGGAGAATACCAAAGCTTGCTTTTGTATTTCCACCACTTCATCAG
>JANMVB010000628.1:0-5888 GCA_031392305.1 Ferruginibacter sp. | reverse complement strand
GCCAGTTGGCCCCTTAAAAATTTATTGTGTTCTTTCATTCGTAATAGTTCATTGGCTGCCGTTCTTTCCATTATCCTGAAGTCGCCGGTGTCTACAGGGATGTTGATGCTGGTAATTTTATTAAGTAGTCGGTAAAAGAATTTAGCAGTAGCTTTTTTGAGGAACGTTTCACCCTTTCGCAAACTTCTTTTGGCATACACAATATGGTAACCTTCCTTAAGTTTGTTAAACAGGTCTTCAATAACTTCAGGAGGGTCTTGGAGGTCACCATCAATTAGCACAATATATTTTCCATTGCATTTTTCCAGTCCTGCAAACAAGGCAATCTGGTGGCCAAAGTTTCGGGTAAAACTGATGTATTTTAAGTGTGGGTTTTCTGCTGCAAATTTTTCAATGGCAAAAAGTGTATTGTCTTTGCTTCCATCATCCACCAAAATTATTTCATAACTATTGCATATTTTTTTTAAGACATCATTTAACTTGGTATATAATTCATGTAAATTTTGTTCTTCATTTAAAACAGGCGCAATCACTGAAATTTCTATTGGCATAATATGTTTTACATTAAAAATAGGAAAGATTTTACTTAAATGAATTGAATAAAATTATTTATACAGCCGTTGTCCCGCTATAATAATTTCTTTTCTACTATTGATCATTCATTTAATTTTTAAGTACTAAAAAGTGCATACTAATTTAGCAGGTTATGTTGAGCTAATTATAATGTAGGTAAAGTTCCACATAGGTATTCAGTAAAAGTGAGTGACACAACGATTTACCACATTGCTTCCTGGCATGGACAAAATAAAATTTTGTAAATAAATTATTTCTATTAAACAACCTACCCTTCAATAAATTTAAGGTGCTTTACAAGGTCAAAATCTTTAAAGCTTTCTATGGCTGATGGATGGTTTAAAATTGAGGCTACAGTTACTTCAGGAAGATAATCATCTGCCAGGTCGTTTTGAACAAATATCATATTGTGCCCGTAACTATTTGCACCAACCAGGCGATACCCTTTTCTTTTTGCAAGGTTATTAAAAGCAACCGGCGAAGCACCATTATATAATGGGTTTTTGTGCAAGTGCGAATACCCGGCATCGTAAGGAACAACTATATTATTAAAACCATATTCTACTTTTGCTTCTATAATTACTACCCTCGGCATCACAATAGTAATCGCATCCCATATCCAGTAATCATTTCCATCAATATCAATAGATATAAGATCAACAGGCCCTTTAAATCCTTCGTTTGCAATAGCTTCATTTATGTTCTCCCTGGTAACTTTCATATATAAAAAACGAGGCTTGAATGACCACGGATCAGGATATTTGCGGTAAAAATTTACACCTCTCTTTATGGCAGTTTTATCATTGTCAATAAACAAACCATGCCAGCCGAAATTTATTGCAAAATTTGCACAATTACTGTTTACGCCATCATTACTTCCTATATCAATAAATGTTTTATTCGTAGTTCCTATTACTGCAAAAATAAAAGCAAGTAGCCCATCCTCTTCATACTGCGAAAAAACTTTATAGCCCGTATCATTTAGTTGAATAATTTTTTTTTCTTTAAAAGATTGTTGATAATACAAGTAAAGTTGCCGCTGATTAATTTGTACAGCGGGCGAAAATTTATCTTTTACCAGCATTATAAAAAAGTGCCGTTTAATAAATTTTTTAAGGGAGCGCTTTAAATAGCTGAACATTAGTAAACATTTATGGAACCGAAAATTCTTTGCAAAATATTTGATGGTTAAAATTTCCTTACCCTTTTCTAAACGTAGTTAAGTAGTAAATATTATTCTAAAATTGCGGGGTATAAAAGCATTGCTTTGTTATTATAATTCTAAGCCAGTGAAACTCCTTTTATATAACCATTTTATTGTTGCTCCGGCAGAAAAGCAATGGTCATCATCGTTGTGTCACTCACTTGTATAGTATACCTATGTGCATCTTTTCCCACTTTATTTAATAAAGGGTTTCATATTATCATCTTAGTTCCATAATACGATTTACGTACTTACCAATCATATCAAACTCAATATTTACTTCATCGCCCTTTTTTAAATATTGCATATTTGTGTGTTCGTATGTGTAGGGAATAATAGCAACAGTAAAACCATCTTCCTTTACATTAAAAATGGTAAGGCTTACGCCATTCAAAGTAATAGAACCCTTCTCAATTACAAGCGCTGCAAATTTTTTATCAAATTGAAATACATATTCCCAACTACCACTTTTTGCCAATACTTCAATACAGGTAGCAACGGCATCAACATGCCCCTGAACAATGTGCCCGTCCAGCCTGCTATTCATTTGCATGCACCTTTCAATATTTACAACAGTATTTTTTTCCCAACTCCGTAAATTTGTTTTTTTTAAGGTTTCATCTATTGCAGTTACTATATGCTGGCCATTGCTTATTTCTTCCACGGTAAGGCAAACACCATTATGGGCTATACTTTGGTCAATGGTAAATTCGTCAGAAACAGGTGAAGCAATCCGAAATGTTTTGTTGGTACCTGTAGAAATAACTTCCGTTATGGTTCCCAATATTTCAATAATGCCTGTAAACATGCTGCGAATTTACTTTTTTATTACTTGGATTTTGAATTTTAAATATTTCTACTATCTTTGCGCTTCTAAAAAAAACTACCAAAGGAGGTATATCAAATGTTAATTATAGATTCTAAAGATTGCGAAAATATAGACAAGGCACTAAAAAAGTATAAGAAGAAATTCGAAAAAAGCCGTGTTTTATTACAGTTAAGAGAAAGGCAATCTTTCATCAAGCCGTCAATCAGACGCCGTACCCAAGTATTAAAAGCTGTTTATAAGCAGAATATAGCAAGTGGTAAAATAGATATTTAGTTCGTTTTATTACTGTCTTAATATTTTAAAACTGATAACCGGTTACTTTGTAACTTCGGTTATCAGTTTTTTTATGGCCACAACTCACCTACCTCACATACAATTATTTTTAGATTACCTGAAGTTTCAAAAAAGGTATTCAATACATACTATACTTTCTTACAAAAATGATCTTTACTCTTTTTTTAACTATACCCACAGGCAGTTTAATATCATTGAACCAACAGAGGCCACACCTTTAATTATACGAAGCTGGCTGGCGTTTCTGAAAGATCAAAGCATGGAATCTAAATCCATCAACAGAAAAATTTCAACTTTAAAATCATTTTTTAAATACCTGCTAAAAGAGGGTTTGCTTGTAAAAAGCCCGATGGTTAATATTATTTCGCCTAAAGTTAAAAAGCGGCTTCCCCAGTTCGTGGATGAAAAAGATATAACCACTTTATTTAGTAATGTGAAATTTCCTATAAACTGGGAAGGAAAAACCCACAAATTGCTATTGCAATTATTTTACAATACCGGTATACGGCAGGCAGAACTTGTGAACATGAAAGAATCACATATTGATAAAAGCAACCAGGTAATAAAGGTGCTGGGAAAAGGTAGCAAAGAAAGAATTTTACCAGTTAGTAAAGATTTAATGAATCTGTTGCAGGAGTATATTAGTTCAAAAAGAAGTGAATTTGATCAGTTTGACTGTGAAATTTTACTGGTAAATTTTAAAGGAACCAAGCTATATCCAAAATATGTTTATAATGTTGTGAAAAGGTATTTATCCGGGGTTACAACAATTGATAAAAAAAGCCCCCATGTACTTCGCCATACATTTGCCACTCATTTAATGAATAATGGGGCAGATATCAATGCGGTAAAAGAATTATTAGGGCATAGCAGCCTTGCAGCAACCCAAATTTATACCCATAACAATATTGAAAAACTAAAAGACATATATAAAATAGCACATCCAAAAGCATAATTTACTTTGAAAACAATATTTTACCTGCTTTTCTGTTTTAGAATTTGCCATTATTTTTTTTGCAAAATAGAATTGTAATTGTTAACTTGTATCATGCATTTACCCACAATTTATCTCCAAACAATTTGCTTATGACCTCAAAAATTTACCTATTATTTTCACACATTTTTTCACAAATTAAAACTCGGAATGCTATGAACGTAAACATTCAAACTGTTCACTTTGACCCAGATTCAAAGCTGGTATCCTATGTAGAGAAAAAGCTTTCAAAACTTTTTCAATTTCACGACAAAATTACAAAGGTTGATGTGTATCTCAAATTAGATAATGTGGTACATAATATTAAAGACAAAGTTGCTGAAATTAAAGTGCACATACCCAAATGTGATATTTTTGTAAAACATTCATCAAAGTCTTTTGAAGAAAGTTTTGACGAAGCACTTGATTCAGCAATTATACAAATAAAACGAAAAAAAGAACGACTTGCAGCATAAAAAAATGCCCCCGAAACCGGGGGCATTTTTATTATATTTATTGATTATGAATATTTTTATTTAATCATCTCAAAAAAATCTTTTACAAAATTTTTCAATTACCCAAATATACCTACCTTTGCCATCCCAAAAATAATAGTGCCTGCGGCTTACAATTCTTTTTGATAGAAGTTCTTTTAAATAAGCCGAAGTAGCTCAGTTGGTAGAGCAGCTGATTTGTAATCAGCAGGTCGGGGGTTCGACTCCCTTCTTCGGCTCTGGTTTTTTGAAATAAATGCTTATAATAATATTTTAAAAAAAAATGGGCAGATGGCCGAGTGGTTAAAGGCGGCAGACTGTAAATCTGTTCTCTTACGAGTACGTAGGTTCGAACCCTACTCTGCCCACACCAATAGTAAAATTGTTCAATGTAAGAATTGTTCAATTAATAACACTTTATAGTTCTTTAGATTAGAATTGTTAATGGTTAATTTTTTAAATTGCGCCATTTTAAAATGTTCAGTTTTTCAAGCGGAAGTAGCTCATTTGGTAGAGCGATAGCCTTCCAAGCTATAGGTGGCGAGTTCGAGCCTCGTCTTCCGCTCTTTTTTCTGTTGGATATTGGAAGTTAATAAGACTTTTTTTAAGAATAGTTCTTTTAATATAATTGAGAGTAATTCATTCACGAACTCTATTTCAATAAGCCGTCGTAGCTCAGGGGTAGAGCACTTCCTTGGTAGGGAAGGGGTCGTGAGTTCGATTCTCACTGATGGCTCATAAAATTAACCAGGGTCGTGAGTTCACCCCGATAGCTAGGGGACCACTGAAGACTCATAACACAGGACTTTGTTGAGATCTACTGAACAGAGCTGAAAAGGTAAAAAGAGAGTAACACAACGAAGTTGTGAAGCTGGCAAAATAAAAAGTCCCAGGTTACAGACTTTAAAGGATGACCAATTTAAAAACAATTATTAAAAAATAATAAAATGGCAAAAGAGTCTTTCAAAAGGGATAAACCCCACGTAAACGTTGGTACTATTGGTCACGTGGATCATGGTAAAACAACATTAACAGCCGCTATAACCGATATTTTGTCTAAAAAAGGTTTGGCGGTGAAGAAAAATTATGATGATATTGATGGTGCTCCGGAAGAAAAGGAAAGGGGTATCACAATTAATACTGCTCACGTGGATTGTCCGGGTCACGCCGATTATGTGAAGAACATGATCACAGGTGCTGCTCAGATGGACGGTGCTATACTTGTAGTTGCTGCAACGGATGGTCCTATGCCCCAGACAAGGGAGCATATCCTTCTTGCTCGCCAGGTTGGAGTTCCAGCACTAGTTGTTTTCTTGAATAAAGTAGACATGGTAGATGATGCTGAACTTTTAGAACTTGTTGAAATGGAAATGAGAGAGCTTCTTTCATCATACAATTTCCCAGGTGACGTAATTCCTTTCATCGCAGGATCTGCACTTGCAGCTGTTGAAGGAAGAAACCCAGAAATCGGTGAATCAAAAATCGTAGAACTAATGAACGCAGTAGACGCTTATATCCCAA
>JANMVB010000216.1:0-2053 GCA_031392305.1 Ferruginibacter sp. | reverse complement strand
CAGACGGAAACGGAATACAAAAAAATTGGCAGTGAACTACAATCGCTGAATAAGGAATACGAAACAGTGTTTGAAAAAGTAATGGAGCTGGAAGAAAAGATGAGCTGAATATTTGTGTATAGCGAGTGGTAAGTTGTGAGTAAACACAACAAAAAATATTCACGACTCGTCACTTACAGCCAGCAAAGATATTTTTCAATACTGCCTTAATCCTGCTTAACTAAATAAAATTCCTGTTCAGCGTTAAACATTGTATTTAATCCGCATATCATTTATCTTTAGAAGCATATAACACTTGCTTCTTGAAACTAACAGCTAATTATAAAAACCTTATTAACCGGCACACTCTCTGTTGCCTTTTTATATGTTTATATAATTTTTCATCAGCCCAAAAGGCACCAAATATTTCCTGCAAATCAATTACTACGATACCTGCTTTTAATGGCAGCAATTCATTTATTGAAAACATTGGTCAGTATGGAACCAGTATGAGTGGCTATGAAAATATGGGCAATATCCAATTTGGATATGAAGGTTTGGATATGCCGGTATTATTTACTCCGAAAGGACTTATTCATCTTCAAAGAAAAATAGAAAAGATATCACATGCGGAAGAAGAAAAATTAGAGAAGCAGGGATTGCCAGAAGCAGAGATTGAGCGAAGAAGAAAAATTACAGACAGGGTGATTAGTACAGAATGGATAGGTGCCAACCCAACTGCAGAAATTATTAAAGAAAATAAAACAACAGATTACCATACTTATGGAATGCTTACTGCCAAAGCTTTCGGCTATAAAAAACTTACTTACTCACCTTACGCATTATAAAAGCAATAAATTAGCATTTTAAAATATTGGCTGTGGAAAACTTTGCAGATTTATATAGCGGCTACCTGATATGTTCAACCTCATTGGCAACAGCCACAGGCATGCCTACTTTATTATCTGTTAGCCACGATAAGATTACCCGTAGTTTAAGCAAAGGTGTTTATGATTCAGCCTATCTGTGGCAACAAGTGAAACCGATGGTTCAGGAGCTTACCCATAGTAAAGAACAAGTAGTGCTATGTTTTGACGATTCGATAGAAGAAAAAATGTACACGGATGAAAGTTCGTTGATCTGCTGGCATTACGACCATGTGTTTAACAGAAATGTAAAAGGCGTTAATTTTTTAACGGCATTGGTTGATGTGGGAGGAGCTAAACTGCCCGTGGCAGTGGAATTTGTAAAGAAAGATGCTTGGGAGTTGGACGAAAAAAAAGGTAAGCAAAAGCGGGTAAGCAGTAAGACTAAAAACGAATTGTTCAGGGAGATGATTGTTAGGTGCGACAGGAATTTGAGATTTGATTATGTTGTTGCAGACAGTTGGTATTCTTCGGCAGCCAATATGGAATTGATAAAACAACAGCTACACAGTAATTTTATCATAGCCCTCAAAAGTAATCGGTTAGTGGCGTTGAGCCAGGCAGATAAAGAATCAGGTAATTACATAAATATTGATTCGCTGCAGCCAGAACAACAGACCGTGGAGGTTTGGTTCAAAGAATTAGATTTTCCGCTGTTGCTGGTAAAGCAAGTCTTCAAAAACGAGGATGACACAGTCGGCGAGTTGTATCTGGCATGCAGTGATTTAAATTTATCGTATGAACAAATCACTACAATCTACAAAAAACGGTGGGGCGTAGAAGTATATCACAAATCTGTAAAGAGCAATGCCAGCTTTGCTAAATCACCTACCAAAACGGTAAAGACACAAACCAATCATTTTATCCTTGCTATTCTGGGTTATGTAAAATTGGAGCTATTGTACCTGCGAAAAAACAAGAACCATTTTGCCATGAAGCAAATTATTTACCAAGCAGCTACAAAGGCTGCTAATGAAAAATTAAAAGAGTTATTCACACCCGTAGCTGCATAAGTTCAATTTTGAACACGGAAACTGCGTAAGGTGAGTAACTTATAAAAATATTTATCCGGGTATTGATATTGTTTACACATTTACAGATAAGGGCATCCTGGTTTTGAATACAGCCTGATAGTAAAGCCGGGAGCC
>JANMVB010000151.1:0-16505 GCA_031392305.1 Ferruginibacter sp. | reverse complement strand
GTTGCTTCCTCCGGATTGAGCACCAGTATGGGTAAGCCAATGCCTGCCCTTCGCAGTTCTACCCCTTCATCTGCATACGCTACTGCCAGGTAATCTACTTTATGAAACTGCAACAGGTTGGCTATCTCGAAACCGCCGCTGCCATAGCTAAATGCTTTTACCATGGCCATCAGCTTTACACCGGGTTGCAGCAATTGCTGATAAGCCTTCAGGTTGTGGGTTATTGCATCCAGGTTAATTTCCAGTACTGTTTGATGAACTTTCTCTTCAAGCAAATGGCCTATTTGTTCAAACTCAAATACCCTTGCGCCTTTTAATAAAATGGTTTCATTAAAAAAATGAAGTGAATGAAATTGCAGTTTGAATTCTGCGGTGGACTGATAAAAATAAACCTGGGGAATTTGTTTAAAAACATCTTTCTGCTTTGATATCTCCGGGCCTATGCCAATGAAGCGGTTAATATTTTTCTGTTGCAAAATATCCGCTACTTCTTCATATAATTCCCGGCTGCTTTTACCTGATTGCAAAATATCACTCAGGATTAATGTACGGTTGGGATGCTGTTGCTGCTGCACCAAAAAATCAAGTGCAATGGTAAGCGAATTGATGTCGGCGCTATAGCTATCATTTATTACCGAGCAATTGTTGATGCCTTGTTTCAATTCAAGCCGCATTTCTACAGGGCGTAACTGAAGCATTCGTTTTGCAATAACGGCAGCCGGTAGCCGCAAGTACAATAAAACACACCAGCAGCTAACGGCATTCTGGATGGATGCTTCATCTGTAAAAGGAATAGTGATGGTAATTATCTTTTCATCAGCCAATGGCCGCTGGTCGTTGGCTTTAATAATGGTGTGGCTGCTGCCCGTTTCTATTGCAATAATCTGAAGTGATGCGGCTTCTTTTCTGCACCAGGAAAAGAGTTCAAACGTATCACCGTTACGCACATTGTTGGCGAAAGTATTTACACCGGTATTTACATCGGGATTGTCGCCATTATAAATGAGCAGCTCGCTGTGTACAAACAACCGTAGCTTTTCATTTACCTTTTGCCTTATGTTTAAAAACCCTTCGCTGTGGGCACCACCTATATTTGTAAAAATACCCATGGTGGGTTTAATAATTTTTTCGAGTTGCTGCATTTCATCAGCCTGCGAAATACCGGCTTCAAAAATTGCGAGGGTATGCATACTGTTAAGCTGCCATACACTTAGCGGCACACCCACCTGGGAGTTATAGCTTTTGGGGCTTCTTGCAATATTATAATCTTCGTGTAACAACTGGTACAACCATTCCTTTACAATTGTTTTTCCATTGCTGCCTGTAATGCCAATAACAGGAATATCAAATTGCCTGCGGTGCCAGGCTGCCAGCAGGTGCAGGGCCTGCAATACATTTTTTACCTGTACAAAAGCGGCCCCTGCATAACTGGTGATTTCAGCAGTTTCAACAGCTTCATCTATAATAAAACTCCTGACTCCTTTATCATATAATTCACCTATAAATAAATTGCCGTTTCGCCGGGGGCCACTGAGTGCGAAAAAAAGGGTGGTGGAAGGAAATAATAATTTACGGCTGTCTAATAAAAGATGCTCAATAGTATAGTCAACATTTTCATTGAGTAAAAATTTGCCGTTAACTATTTTTTCTATTTGTGTAATTGAATAACTCAATGGGGTTATTTTTAAAATTGATTTTATATTAATTCCTGCTGCCGCTTTTCTCTAATTCAAACATCTAATTGATTGCGGCTCGTTCAAATAGTTTTATCTCGTAGCAATAGTATAAGCCCATATAATGTGGGTAAAGATCCACATAGGTATTTAGTACAAGAGTGCGACGCCAATGAAGCTTAACCAGGGTACCAAAGCCCGGTACAAAAAACTTAAAAATATCACCTTAAAATCAGGGCTGTCGTTACTATTCTACTACATCTGCCGGCTCACCTTTTTTAGTTACATACACAGAGTAAATAATTGAACCGCCAATGCATAGCATGATTACAAAAAGAGAAATAAATACCTGTATATTTTTATCTATCCACTGATTGATCCAATGCTCAGCGAGCATTTTTACACCGATAAAAACCAGTACTACTGCTATGCCCTGCTGCAGGTAATCGAATTTAGAAACGGCACCTCTTAATAAAAAGAATAAACTCCTTAACCCAAGCACTGCAAATACATTTGAAGTATAAATTACCAGTTTATCTCTTGAAATACCCATTACTGCGGGGATGGAATCCAGAGCAAAAACCAGGTCGATGGCGGCAAGTAATACCACCACAACAAACAAGGTGGTATATTGTCTGCGGCCGTTTTCGGTTACAATATATTTCCCGGCGCCATCGTGTGGTGCAAGCGGTAAAAACTTTTTGAGGTAAATATAAATTTTAGTGTTGTGCGGATCAAATTCCTCATCTTCATTTGCGGTAAACATTTTATACCCGGTGTATAAAAGAAACACACCAAAAAGGTATAATATCCAGTGAAATTTATCAACCAATGCTACTCCTACCGTTATAAAAATTACCCTGAATACAATGGCCATCAGTATGCCTATTAGCAACACCCTGCCGTAATAAACGGGCTTTACATCAAAGGCTGAAAATATAAGAATAAATACAAAAATATTATCAATGCTTAAGCTCCACTCCATGAGGTATGCACTCAGGTATTGAAGTGCAAGTACCTGCCCCTTTTGTACCCACATAAATATGAAAAACCCCAGGGCTAAAGCCACCCAGAAAATTGTTTGTTTTAAAGCACTCTTTAAACTTACAATAGTATTTTTTTTACTTAGTAATCCCAGGTCGAAAACCAATGCTAATATTATAACTACGCCAAATACCAGGTACATTACTTGTGTTTGATTCATCTATCAGCTATTAGAAGCCATGCTGTTGTGCAGGCTTAGTTTATTATATAGGTTTAGTGTATTTTCTTTTTCTTCTCCACTGGAACGCTGCGCCAAATAAACATACCAGGGCAATGGGTGCAGCAATATTAATTGCCTGCCATAATGTACGCTGACTATTTACTTTTTGCATATCCAATAACCGGAGCGTATAATCTTTTGCTTTTGCATCCAGTATATTATTACTGTTTGCCAGGTATTCAGTGCTTGTTAAAAAGAAGTCTTTATTTGCATATTGATTTCGGGTGTATTTGTTCATGCCCATGGGCAACGGGCCAACCACTTCTGATATCTGGTTGAGCACAATATCCGCATCACTTACAACAATAATTTTACCAGGCTGCGTGCTTTGCTTTATAAAATTTTGACCATAAGTTTTTAGCGTATCCAGTTGGGCCTGGCTTGCACGGTTGGCATACAAAGAATTAAATTTTCCTTCAAGCAATATGCCTACAGGAATATTCTTGCGGTTAAATTTACTGATATCCTCTTCTGTTTGTAAACTGTTTAACTCAACACGTGCCGGTGTAGATAAAGTGTAAGAGTTGGCGGAAGTAGCCAGCAGTATGGTTTTACTGATGCCTGCAGCTTCTACCGTATCGATTGAATTGGCAAACTGTGCCAGCACATCTGCCTGGTTTTTTACTATGGGATGTTCGGAGCCTGGCTGAAGCAATGGAGAAAATGGCCAGGGTAATAATTGCTTTTGCGATTGCCCGCCCACACTGCCTACCTCCACAGGTATTTTATCACTATGCTTATCAGCAATCAGGTCTGTATTAATTCTGATCCCATAGCGAAACAACAGGTCATTGATATTTAAATCCCTTGAATAGGCAATCAGGTCACCGTTTTGTAAACTATCCCTTTCGGCATAAAGCACATCAATAAAAAATAATAATTTACCACCATTCATTACATACTGATCCAATTTAAATTTATCATCATCGGTAAATTTTTCCGTAGGTTTTACTATTACCAGGGCATTATACTCCTGTGGAATAAATGGCTGGGCTTTTATATTAACTGTGTCAACAATAAAGTTTTCGCCGAGGGTTTTAAATACATCATTCACCGGAAGAAAGCCATAAGGCGGCTCACCGTTGCCGTAAGCATAGGCTACAATGGGCACCTGCGATTGGGTTAATTTCTGAATAGCATTGGCAAACTTATATTCCAGCAAAGCCTCGGCACTATTTAAAGATTCTTTATCTAAAATATCATCTGAATTAAAAGTGTTTTTTTGTACCTGGCCCTGCAGCATATCAATTGCCAGCGACCTGTCACCGTATTTTACAATTGCGCCAGGAAAAACCTGGCGCTGGTCTTTGCCCTCTCCTTCTTTTACCTGCACTTTTTGATTGGCAGGGCGCAGGCCCATTGCAATCAACGATTCAAATACTTTGGCTTTTGCGGAATCATCCAGGCCCTCACCGGGAATTTCAAAATGGTATTGAATATTTTTGCCGCCGTAATTTTTAAAATTTTCCAGCAATTCGGTTGCACTGTTTGAAAGTTTTTTAAACTCCGATTTGATATCACCTGTAAGAAATACAGTGATATCAACGGTGCTGTCTAAATTTTGTAAAACTGTTATGGTAGATGGAGAAAGTGTAAATCTTTTTTCATTGGTAAAATCAATACCGGTATGAAAAGAAGCGGCCAGCAAATTGACCACAATCAGTAAAAGGATCACCACCGGCAAGCCAATTTTACTGTTAAATATTTCATTGATAAATGATTTCATTAAATGAGCTTATCGCTTTTGCAGGTTTTTTACAGTAATTACAAGGAACAATAAAATCAGGCTTGCAAAATATATTACATCCCGGCTATCGAGCAATCCCCGGCTCACACTCCTGTAGTGAAAATCAATACCAATCATACCGATATAATAATCTGCCCTGCCCTGAAATGATGGGAGATTACTTACCGCATTAAAACCAAAATAAAGTAGTAAACAAGCAAATGCACTTATTAAAAATGCCACTACTGCATTATTGGTAAAGCTGCTGCAGCATAAGCCGATAGCAGCAAAAACCGCAGCTAATAAAAACAATCCAATATAACTACCTGCAATGCCACCGCCATCAATACCGCCACCTGCACTTAAATTTTTTATAGTAATTATATAAATAAATGTGGGCACTATTACAAATATGAGTACCAGTAGCACCGAGATATATTTACCCCCGGCAATCTGCCATTTGGTAAGCGGCCTTGTTTGCAAAATTTCGAAAGTGCCTGTTTTAAATTCGTCTGATAACAAGCGCATGGTAATGGCAGGAACTAAAAAAATAAGTACCCAGGGTGCCAGCTCAAAAAACTGATCGAGTGTAGCATACCCAAAATCGAAGATGTTGCTATCTTTTAAAACAAACAAAAAAAGCCCGTTCACTAATAAAAATAAAATTATAGCAATATAACCCGAAAGATTACTAAAAAACTGGTTTAATTCCTTTTTGCAAATACTCCACATCAGTTATAAAATTGGGTGCAATTTACTATTTAGGCGCTATAAAAATTTTTGTTTAAATAATTGCCTTCTTTTTAATTGCTATACCTGGTATTTTGTTGTCCTGGCTTCGAAGCAATGAGCAGCATCGTTGTGTCACTCACTTGTACCGCATACCAATGTGGATCTTTACCTGCCTTTTAAAAAGAAAATCATAATCCCTATATACCCCAAACTTTCAAAATACCCTAACTCAAAAAATAATTTAAAATATTTTTTACTACAAAGCAGCATATTAGAAAAGCCCATTGTCAATACTATAGAATTTATTTAACAATATTAACTGCTTACTTTCTGCTAACATCTATATGAAACTTTGAAGTACTGGCTTATTAAATTAACTGCCTAACTGCCACCCGGAATTTCAAAGAATATTAAAACAAGCGTTGTTTACCAAAACCAACTGCACAGTCCCGCCCAACGGCGGGATTTTTTATGGATAAATTTTTATTCTGCATCTGATGAAAAAAAATTATTATGAAAAAGATTATTATCATTCTTGCAGTAAGTATGTTTACGGGTCAGTTAATGGCACAGTCAACAAAAAAAGCACCCCCGCCCCCACCGCCTGCCCCATCAATTGAAAAAAGTGAGATGGCTCCACCGCCCCCTCCTCCACCGCCGCTTCCAGCAATTTCAAGTGACACACCAGCCCCACCACCACCACCTCCTCCTCCACTCCCACCGGAACCGCCAATACCCCAGATTCAACAAGTTTTATTTACCCCGCCGGTAATTGTAAAAGATAAGCCAATTGCTTCCGTGGCTCCAAAGGCAGCCTCTAATATTAAAATATTAAAGGAACAATAAATGGGGAGGTTTTTACTGAAAAATTACAAAGAGAAGTTCCGCCAGGCATGATACTCATTGATAAAATGCGTGTGAAAACTATAGTAGCAAAGTTTGTTCTTTAGAAAATGCAAAGGCCCTTTTCTTTCGAAAGGGGCCTTTAATATTAAAATCACAAAAAAAATTAAACTGCAAAACTTTCTCCACATCCGCAGCTCCTGCTTGCATTGGGATTGTTGAAATAAAACCCTTTACCGTTCAATCCATCACTGAATTCCAATTCGGTATTCACCAGGTATAAAAAACTTTTAAGGTCAGTAACAATCTTTATTCCCTTATCCTCAAAAGCCTGGTCCATCGGTTTCTGTTCATTATCAAAGTCCATTTTATAACTAAGCCCGCTGCATCCACCACCAACTACCCCTACTCTTAAAAAATAAGAAGGGTCACTATCAAGGCCGGCATCTTTCATCAGGTTGATAACTTTGCTTTTTGCTTTATCGCTAATGTAAATTGCATTGTCCAACACTACAGCCTCCCTGCCCTCCAAAGGAGGGTTCCTGAAAGACTCTGCTAATGCTGAGTTACCAGATATATTTGAAACATTACTATTCATTACTTTAATTAACTTTAAATCATTTTACTCTTCTTAAACTCCTCCTTTGGAGAGGCTAGGGGAGGCTTTTTTAATGCACCACACTTTCTTCAAACTTAATTGCTTCCTTACCATTTTTTACACGGTAATCGTTGATAGCTGCTTTTATTGCATCTTCAGCCAACACCGAGCAGTGAATTTTAACCGGGGGAAGATTTAATTCTTCAACAAAATCCATATTATCTACGGTTAAAGCTTCATCTATGCTTTTGCCTTTTAGCCATTCTGTAGCCAATGATGAAGATGCAATTGCTGATCCGCAACCAAAAGTTTTAAACTTAGCATCGGTAATCATACCCGTTGCATCATCCACTTCTATTTGCAATCGCATAACGTCACCACATTCAGGGGCTCCAACAAGCCCTGTACCTACATTCTTACTGCTTTTATCAAGCGTACCTACATTCTTAGGATTTTGATAATGATCGATTACTTTTTCTGAGTATGCCATGGTTGTTTTGCCCCTATCCCCTAAAGGGGGATTTGAACCTGTGGAGCTAAACAGGATTTAATTTTTTTGAAAAATAAAGAACTTTTAAAACAAAATCTTCGCAACAATCTTCTCCATTTTCCCCTTCAGGGGATAGGGGCTAATGTGCTGCCCATTCGATTGTACTTAAATCAATCCCTTCTTTATACATTTCCCACAACGGGCTCATTTCTCTCAACTTTAATACGGTTTCACTGATTGCTTTTATGGTATAATCTATTTGCTCCTCATCTGTAAAACGTCCTAAACCAAAACGCAGCGAACTATGTGCCAGATCATCCCCCAGGCCCAACGCTTTTAATACATAAGAAGGTTCAAGTGAAGCAGAAGTACAGGCCGACCCTGAACTGAGTGCTATATTTTTATTAAAGCCCATCAGCAGCCCTTCGCCCTCTACGTGTTTGAAAGATATATTCGTTACATGTGGCAGCCTATGCTCTTTGCTTCCATTGATGTATGCCTCTTCAAGCTTCATCAATTCTGTCTCCAGCTTATCTCTAAGTACTTTAATCCGGCTGGTATCTGCTTCCATATCCAGCATACTAATTTCACATGCTTTACCAAAACCTACAATACCGGGAACATTTAAAGTGCCACTACGCATGCCTCTTTCATGGCCACCGCCATCCATTTGGGCTGTTACTTTAACCCGTGGGTTTTTACGCCTTACATACAATGCGCCAACTCCTTTGGGGCCATACATTTTATGTGCTGTAAAAGCCATCAGGTCAATACCGTCTTTTATTACATTTACTGGTATTTTTCCAACAGCCTGAGTTGCATCGGAAAATAAAAGTACCCCATGTTTCCTGGCAATAGCACTTATCTCCTTTATTGGTTGTACTGTTCCAATCTCATTATTCGCATACATGATCGAAATTAAAATGGTAGTAGGTTTTATTGCGGCTTCCAATTCGCCTAAATCAATAAGCCCATCACGCTTTACCTGCAGATAAGTCACTTCTCCGCCATTTTTTTCAATGTGTTTGCAGGTATCCAAAACAGCCTTATGCTCTGTAGTAGCTGTAATAATATGGTTGCCCTTACTGGCATACATTTCAAATACACCTTTTATTGCAAGGTTATCTCCTTCTGTAGCACCGCTGGTGAAAATGATTTCCTTAGGGTCAGCTCCTATTAATTTGGCAACCTGCTCCCTTGCGTAATCCACTGCTTCTTCTGCCTCCCAACCAAAGGGATGGTTGCGGCTTGCTGCATTACCAAAATGCTCCAAAAAATAAGGGGTCATTGCCTCAAGCACCCGTGGATCCATGGGTGTAGTAGCATTATTATCCAGGTAAATCGGCAACTTCAACATATACTTTTATATTTTATTATACAACACGAAATTACTACAAAAGGTTCTATTTTAGCTTAGTTAAAAACCCTGTCATACTCAAATTACCTATTTCGTAAATAATTGGTGGATAAATTTAAAACTAATGATTAAAGTAGAACATATTGGTATTGCAGTAAATAACCTTGCAACATCTGTACCGCTGTTTGAAAAGCTGTTAAATAGTCAGTGTTACAAAACCGAAACTGTAGAAGATGAAAATGTAAATACTGCTTTTTTTTTACAAGGCACTACCAAAATTGAGTTGCTCGAAAGTATTTCAGCAGGCGGGGTGATAGGAAAATTTATACAAAAAAAAGGAGAGGGTATTCATCATATTGCGTTTGAAGTAAATGACATTGAAACCGAAATGGAGCGGTTAAAAAAGGAAGGGTTTATCCTGCTCAATGACACGCCTAAACCTGGGGCAGATAATAAACTGGTTTGTTTTTTACATCCTAAAGAAACTAATGGTGTACTGATAGAGTTATGCCAGGAGAGAAAATAAATTTTTCATAGTGTTGAAATAATTAACCAGGATATGCCCGTGTTTTCAGAACATATTGTGTTTATTTTTTTTACTGGCTGCCTTTTTATGGCTTTCATTTATCATGTTGTTTTATTTATCATTCAGCGCACAAATCTATTATTGTATTACAGTGCCTATTTACTGGCATCCACTACTTTTCTTGCAGAAAGGGTATCATTGGATTTTATTTATGACTCCGACAAAGCCCTGCAAAACAGTTTTTATTTCAACATGGTGGATGAGCCCATCCAGATGATGATGTATTTTACTTACATGCTTTTTGCAGCAAAGGCAATCAATATTTTCAATATCGCTAATAAAAAATTTATAACCTTTTACAAATTTGTGTTGGGCATAATTTTACTTTACCTGGTTATACATGTGGCAGGTATAATTTTTCATTGGTTTGATAAAAGGACAGTTGTTGCATTTGTTGGCATTCGGATTATATTGATGGCTAGCCTGGTTTATTTACTCGTTGCAGTTTCCAAATATATCCGGGGGCTTTTTTTTAAAATTATCCTTGCAGGTTCAGTTATATTATTTACCGGAAACCTGTTAGGATTTATAACATCTGTTACCGACAAACCCATTTTTGGAATTTACGGCGTAATGTGGACCTGCCTGGCATTGGTGCTGGATGTCACTTGTTTTTCTGCAGCGCTTGGATATAAAGCACGCCAGGATTTGATTGAAAAACAGGTAGCGCTGAAAGAATTGTTATTGAAAGAAAAACAATTGCAACAACAGGAACTTGAAAAAATGAATGCAATATATAAAGCACGGGATGCTGACCGAAGCCGCATAGCCCGTGATTTGCATGATGAAATTGGCAGCACACTTAGCAGTATACATATTTATAGCTCGGTAGCAGAAAAAATGATGCAGTCAGATCCTGAAAGAACCAAACAGATTCTTAGCCAGATAAATATTAATACAAGAACAGTTATGGAAAACATGAATGACATTGTATGGGCAATGAAAACCGGCGACCAGCAGGATATTTTGCTGAGTATAAAAATTAAAAATATGGGTTACGAATTACTGAATGCAAAAAATGTAAACTGCCGGTACGAAATAGCACCACAGGCAGATCATGCTGACCTTGAGCCGGAGCTGCGGAGAAATATTCTACTTATAATAAAAGAAAGCCTGAATAATATTGTAAAATACAGCCAGGCAGTAGAAGTAATTATACAATTAAATATCACCGGCACATTCCTGAACCTATCCATAAAAGATAACGGAAAAGGATTTGATGTAGAAACGATACAAAAAGGAAATGGCCTGCAAAACATTCAGTACAGGGTAAAGCAATGTGGGGGGAATATAAATATAGTGGCAGCGGATAATGAAGGCACTTCGATCATCTGCCATTTTCCAGTAACTACTTTTAGTGATAACAAAAGTTTTTTAGAAGATTAATTTTGCCGGATGATAAGCGTAGTAATATATGACGATAACAAGCAACGCAGGGAAAGCCTGGAAGCATTGATACAACTAACAGAAAATATGCAATGCACAGGTTCTTTCCCCGATTGCAGCAATGCACTTGAAGATATAAAAAATGCGCAGCCGGATATTGTATTGATGGATATTGAAATGCCCAACAAAGATGGCATTAGCGGGGTAAAAATTATTAAAGCAAGTTTTCCGCAGGTACGCATCATTATGCAAACAGTATTTGAGGATGAAGAAAAAATTTTTGCTTCGTTGCAGGCAGGCGCAGAAGGATATATTTTAAAAAATGCCAGCGCCGAAAAAATCACCCAAAGTATTGAAGAAGTTTACCTGGGCGGGGCTTATATGACACCTTCAGTAGCAATAAGGGTAACAAGGTTTTTTAATCAGTCGCATGATAAATCCATCGCTTTACAGGATTATAAACTTACCATAAAAGAAACCGAAGTTTTAAAATTATTATCAGCAGGCAATAGTTATAAAATGGTTGCAGACAATATGGGTATCAGCTACTATACCGTAAACTCCCACATAAAAAAAGTGTACGAAAAATTGCATGTACACTCACTCGGCGAAGCTGTTTCGCTTGCACTAAAAAATAGAATTGTATAAACGCATTCAATGTGAATTTCTATTTTTTTTACCATGTTAATTAATGAAGAAAACTTATACAAAATTCTTTTTGTCCGGGCTAAGAAGCAATGAGCAAAATCGTTGCATCGCCCTCTTGTGCTAAATACCAATGGGCAACTTTAATTGCGTTTTAAATTGATAAATGCCCCTTCCTGTAACATCACTATAAACTGGTTGATTAAAAATAAATGGCAGGCTATATTGTGGGTAAAGCTTAATTGAAAAACTTTAGTTAAATGGATGCCGGATAGAAACGAAAAGCACGGTGAAGGAATGTGCGTCGGCCCTGTGCCGGACTTGCAGTGAATAGCCGGAACCAATGCTGATGTGGATGATAAGCCGATAGCCTCAATTAATTTTTGTGAATATTAATATGGGCTTGTAACCACTATTTACTTTAAAAAAGGGTTATCCCTTTTTTCCACGCCAATACTTGTTTTAGCTCCGTGACCGCTGTACACCACTGTTTCGCCGGGTAAAATAAATAGCTTATCTCTGATACTGTTTAACAGGGTTTGATGATCTCCCAATGGCAAATCTGTTCTGCCAATGCCACCCTGGAACAACACATCGCCACTGATGATAAAATTTTGCCTGGCACAATAAAAACAAATACTTCCGGGAGAGTGGCCAGGTGTTTCTATTATCACCAATTCATCATCTCCCAATTGAAATTTATCGCCTTCCTTTAAATAAATAAAATCGCCGGCGTAATTATCAAAAGGCATATTGTACATAAGGCCGGAGGTAGGCGCATACGCCAGCACCGGTACTTCATTTTTATGAAGGTGCAAATTAAGCTGGTAGGTTTCGGCAATAAATTTGTTGCCAAAAACATGATCAAGATGGCAATGGGTATTGAGCAACATTTCGGCCCTGAGGTTATTTGTAGCAATGAAGTTTTTTACCTGCTCCTTTTCGTCATCAAAATAACAACCGGGGTCTATAATGATACATTGCTTAAACTCATTGAACAACAAATACGTATTTTCCTGTATGGGGTTGAAGGTAAAGGGTTGGATTTGTAACATTTAGCAAATTGTTTAGTTTAATAAGCGATATTTTTATGATTGGGTTGAATAGAGTAATTTTATTATCAAATCTTATATTAAGCATGGCAAAGTTCAGGATAATTTTCACAACGGTTTGTATTGTTTTCTTTAGTTCTTATACTTCTCTTGCCCAGGTTAATACTGTTGAATATGGCAAGAACCGTGTTCAATTTAAAAAGTTTAAATGGGAGTATTACCAAACCAAAAACTTTAATACTTATTTTAACCAGGGTGGGCTTGAACTTGGCAAATTTGTAGCACAGGTTGCTGAAGAAGAGGCACCAAAAATTGAGGGTTTTGTAGAATATAGTTTGCAGCGCCGTGCTTACATTATTGTTTACAATGAATTTGCTGATCTGCAACAATCAAATATTGGCCTTGGCATCGATTGGCAAACTACCGGCGGGGCTACCCAACTGGTTAATAATAAAATGGTGGTTTATTTTAACGGCGACCATGCCCATTTAAGAAAACAAATAAGGGAAGGCATTGCAAAAATTTTAACTGATAATATTTTATTTGGTGATGACCTGGGCGAATTTGCCGGTAACCAGGCATTGCTTGATTTACCAAAATGGCTTACCGATGGCTATGTGGCATTTGCCGGTGAAAACTGGAACACCGCTTTGGATGATGAATTAAAAAGTGAAATACTAAGTGGCAATTATCGCAATTTTTACCAGTTTGCTTTTGATAAACCATTATTGGCCGGCCATTCATTCTGGCATTATATTGAAGAGCGTTACAAAAAAGAAAATGTTACCTACCTGCTTTACCTGGCAAGGGTATATCGTAATTTAAACCGTGCCTGTCAGCAAATTTGCAAGAAAAAGTTTAAAGAAGTTTTAGCTGACTTCATGGAGTATGAAGAGGATAAATATTTTAAAGATATCTCCCGCCGTAAAGCTTATCCAAAAGGAAATTATATTGAAAGTTTTGATATTAATAAAAGGCAGGATTACTACCGCATTAATGTAAACCCTGTTGCACGCAACAATTCATTTGCTGTGGTGGAATATAAAAAAGGCATTGTAAAATTAAAACTGAGCGAAGATTTCGACTATACAACTTTATTAAAATACGGTATCAGAAGTTATCAAAACGAAACCAACCCAACTTACCCCATCATGGCCTGGGACCCAAAGGGTACAAGGCTTACAGTGATTTATAAAAAAGAAGGAAGGATAAAATTATTTGTGTACGATGCCGTTACCCGGATAAAGTATCCCAAACTTGACCTTACAGATCAGTTTCAGCAAATTCAGGATGTAAAATATATGCTCGATAGCAGAACGCTGTTGCTGAGTGCAGTAAAAAATGGCCATACTGATATCTTTACCTTCAACCTTGAAAATGAAAAGGTGTTGCAGGTTACAAACGATGTGTATGATGACCTGGACGCTACTTTCGTTTCTTTTCCCGGCAAAACAGGTATTATATTTTCCAGCAACAGGCCCGATGCAAATGCAAAAACCGGCGATACCGTTTTGCCCAGCAAAAACCGGTACAATGTATTTCTTATCACAAATTTTGGAAACAAATCGGAGTTGAATCAAATTTCCCAGTTATCTAATTTAAAATATGGAAATGCCCGTTACCCGATGCCATACAACTCCAATCATTTTACTTTTATCAGTGATGAAAATGGTGTGGCAAACAGGTACGCAGGTTTCTTTACTACAAAGGCGGAAGGACTTGACACACTGGTATTAATCGGCGATGAAATATTACGAAATCCTTCGGTAAAAGATGTGGACAGTACCCTTAAAGTATTTAGAAAAACTGATGTTGATTCAATAGCTGTAGTGGCAGTATCGCAGGATTCTGCTTATACTTTTCCCTTAACCAATTATGAAAGTAGTGTAGCTGAAACCAGAGTAGCAGGCGATAATAACCAGGTAAGTGAAGTAACCAGGCAGAGCGATGAAAAAACATTGTACAAATTAAAAATTGATGAAAATACACTTCGGCGCAGGAACGTAACTGTGCCACCCACTACCTATATGAAAAGTATTGTAATGGCAGATAAAATAGAAAAAACCGGGGGTGCTTTTGATAAACCACTCAGTACCGATTCTATCAAGAACGAAGATGTTTTTCAAAATGAATTTGAAAAAGACAGCAGCAATTTAGGCAAAGTTTTTAGCGGCGAAGATGTAGAGAAAAATGACGTACTGAAAAAGGCTAAACTGTATGTATATAAACCTGTAAAGTTTGGGGCCGACTATGGTGGTGTTGGTTTCAACAACTCAATATTATTTAATCGTTATCAGCCTTACGCTGGCGGTCAGGGTCCTATAAATTTATCTTCCAGTACTGATTTGAATGGGCTCATAAGGCTGGGTACCTCTGAACTTTTAGAAGATATAAAAATTACCGGCGCTTTTAAAATAGGCACTAATTTAAAAGATAATGAATGGCTAATGCAATACCATAATTTGAAAAGAAGATTTGACTGGTCGCTCACTTATTATAGAAATTCATTACAAACGGCTGATTTTGATTTGCAACTATTTACGAGAACATTCACCAACTTATATCAGGGTACAGTGTCTTATCCTTTCGACAATTCGAAAAGGCTTAGCCTCACTTTGGGAATCAGGAACGACAAGCAGGTTTACCTTACAGACATCCTTGCAATACCGCAGGGGGATGTAAGTTTGAAACAACCGGATGTTAACCGGAGATTTGCAACAACGCACATGGAATATGTGTACGACAATACGCTGAACCCTACGCAAAATATCTGGAACGGGTTGAGGTATAAATTTTATTTTGACTGGAACACCGATATCAGTAAGGAAAAAAATGCCACCGGAAAATTTAATTTCAACTGGGGTACAGATGCCCGTTACTATTATCCCATTTACAGGAATTTTATCTGGGCCGGCCGGGCTGCTGCTGAGTTTAGCTGGGGCAATCAAAAAACCATTTATTATTTGGGAGGTATGGATGGATGGATCAACCCATCTTTTAATGATAAGAATACTCCTGCACCCGATTCATATTATGCCTTTCAAAGCCTTGCAGTAAACATGAGGGGTTTTAAACAAAACGTTGCAAATGGCAACAACTCAATTGTGCTTAACAGTGAGTTTCGGCTACCCGTATTTACTACGTTGTTTAGCCGCCCAATAAACAATGCCTTTTTGCGAAATTTTCAATTAATTCAATTCTTTGATCTCGGTAGTGCATGGAACGGAAGTTATGGTGGTTTAAAACGGCCACAGGTAATAATTGGTGATCCACCCATACAGGTATTGAGTAAAGTGGGTGGCCTTGGCCCGTTTGCCGGTGGCTATGGCTTTGGTGCAAGAAGCACATTGTTGGGCTACTTTTTAAAATTTGATGCAGGCTGGCAACTAAATGGGTTCTTTAAGGGGAAACCTGTTCTCTATGTAAGTATGGGGCTCGATTTTTAAAAATTAAAATTATTGTACTAAAGAAAAAGGCCTGATTTTCTCAGGTCTTTTTTATTGATAAACTGTGGCTGTTATAAAAAATGCGAAACTGCTTTTTGAAAAAAAAATTTTGTTGAACCAGCATCGGTTATGATGGCATCGACATTGGCGACGCTCCGTTCAAATTCAGTTTTTTATAGCATCTTCAGCTTTCTAACTTTAATAGTAAAATAAAATTTAAACAGCTTATTAATGGGCAATGATTTGAAACCTAAAACACAATTAAAGTTCCCCAATGATACTATGCACAAGAGGGCGATGCAACGATGATGCACATAGATTTAAAGCCCGGACAAAAATTCTTATTTTCTTTTTCAGATGGCACGGATGATTACCCGGATAGCATAAAAAAAGCCGTTCAAATAGAACGGCTTTCAAATAATAATATAAATAATTAGATCCTAAAGTGAGCGAAAGCTTTGTTGGCTTCTGCCATACGATGGGTATCTTCTTTCTTTTTAAATGCTGCACCTTCACCTTTGCTTGCTGCTACTATTTCGTTAGCCAATTTATCCGACATGCTACGGCCATTACGGTCACGGCTATACTTTACCATCCATTTTATGCTTAATGAAACCTTTCTGTCGGTACGTACTTCAGCAGGTATTTGAAACGTTGCACCACCAATACGGCGGCTACGCACTTCAACTCCCGGAGTGATATTACCC
>JANMVB010000150.1:0-2292 GCA_031392305.1 Ferruginibacter sp. | reverse complement strand
CAAAACGGTTTTCTTTTCTATTGTTGCGGATTGCAGTAATTTCTGTTGCTATTTTTTTTAAAGCTACCGGCCGGGTAAGGTTGTTTTGTTCACAAATACTTTCGAGGCTATGGTTTTGAAATAACACTTTGTGCAATATATCCTTGCTTACCATTTGATTTAAGGTAATAATTTTTTTTTCTTCAAGCTCCCTGGCAGTTTCAACAGTTAATTTGATAAGTGCGATGCAAAGTGAAACATGCTTTTTTTGTATAAAATTTTGATGGTGTATTTTTTGAAATGTGGAGATTAAAATTTGTTCTGCATCTTTTTTCTTTGTTGTTAATTCGAGTGCAATACAATAAAGCATAGGGCTGTATGTATCGTATATATTTTCAATACCCGGCACTTGTAATTGCGGACTGATAGAATGCATAATAAATAAAACCTAAAAAGTATGCCATCAAACAATAGCTATTTTTTATTTTTATTTTTGTTTAATTAAAAAAATAAATATTCTGCAAATGCTAAACAGTAAAAGCTCATTAATTGTACCATAGTACAAGAGTGCGACGCCACAAATGCTCAATCAGGGAACAATTGCCCGGACAATAGTAAAAAAGGGGATTTTTAAAAGCGCTTATTTTTAAAGCAGAAAAAATGGCTTTTGTGATTGGGTAATCAAATACCCATTTTAAATGTATATGTATATTTCTGTGGAATAGTATTGGCACTTATTCTGTATCCTGGTTTTGCAAATCGAAGAGGATCTCCTTTAACTTGTCAATATGAAGTTGCATCCCATCCTGCTTTTCTGCATTGTTTGCAGATAAGGATTTATAGCCTTTTTTCTTGTAATCAATTTCCATTTTTTTTAAAAGATGCTTTCTTTCTTCCATCATCCGCAGCGCTACCCATAATGTTGCGCTGGCTGTTTCTGATTGCTTTATTATCAAATCCCTTTCGGTGTAAGCATGCCCAATATGGCAGCGGTAACGTTTAATAGTATCATCTTTCATACTCCACAAATTGCCCCCGCAATCGGGGCAGGCAAATACACTGGTATCTGCAAGTTTTTCAATAACGTCTATGCCTACCGCAGTTGTTTCGGCTATTTTAGACTCTGCTATCACATCTTTAGGGACCGGCTTTTTACCACCTTTTTTATGCTTTACTATTTCTGCTACCAATGCACCAATTTCTTCCAACGACGCCACATGGTCAACCTGCATATTGTTTATAACTGAAAGCGGCATTTCAGGATATTCAGCCTGGTTAGGGTCCTGCACTATACAAGTACCCCCGCTTCTTTTAATGGCCCACATACCCGAAGTGCCATCATCGAGCATACCACTTAGTATTATGCCAACAGCATGAGAACTGTAAGCCACGGCAGCAGAGCGAAACAGCACATCAACAGATGGCCGGAACCGGTTTTCTTCGGGCCCTGCGCCTAAAATAAAATGGTTATCTTTTACCAGCATGTGCTGGTTAGGACGGGCAATATAAATATTATCCCTTTTTATTGGGGCACCATTTACTACCAGGCTGCAATGCAGTGCAGTAACATTTGTAAGGCGGTGTACTACAAAATCACCAATTCCTTTACGGGATAAATGCAATACAATGCAATAGGCCACATCTAAACCTTTTTGTATGGTTTGTACCATTTCCACCAGTGCATCCAACCCACCGGCAGATGCTCCAATTACAACGATGAATTTGGGATGCTGAATCATCTTTTTAAAATTTCTTTTATACAGGGATATAAATATCGAAAGTTGCGCCTTTATTTAATTCGCCTGATGCAATGATGACACCATTGTGGTTATCTATTATTTTTTTAACAATGGCAAGCCCGATACCAGTGCCGGGAAACTCGTCTTTTCCATGCAGGCGCTGAAAGATTTCAAATATTCGGGATGAATATTCGGGATTAAAACCAATGCCGTTATCACTTATGGAAATATGGCAATATTTTTTTTGAGCAGAAAGCTTTTCTCCGGATAATGCAGGCTTCTGATTATTTAAAATCAGCCCCGTCGCAATTTCACTTTTAATGATAATATGCGGAGGTTTACCAGCAAGTGAAAATTTGAGTGAGTTGCCAATGAGGTTGCTAAAAAGCTGGCGAAACTGAAAAGGGATGATGCTTAACTTTTCATTGCTTTCCACTTCGATGAGGGCATTTTTTTCCTCAATACTTTCTGCCAGTTCATTTTTTACATCTTGTATAATATCGTTTAGATTGGTTACTTCAAACTTTTTTTCGCCGCTATTTGCCTGTGAATAAGTAAGCAGGTCTTCAATCAA
>JANMVB010000068.1:0-13667 GCA_031392305.1 Ferruginibacter sp. | reverse complement strand
CTATAGGCAGATGCATGTTTTGTATAGTGAATTTCCATTGTTTGGGCATCTATCATGGACTCCAGGGCACTGTATCCATAAGGAAGGGGCAGTTGATCGAACCCTGTTTTAATTTTTGAAGTAGCTACCGCAGCTTTTGCAGTGCTGCAAGATTCCATAAATGTGCTCATGGCGGGTAATCCTATCAGTGATACTAAACCAGCTTTCGCAGATGTATCAATAAAATTCCTTCGGGTGGTTAGCTTCATAAATAAAAGTTTTATACGTTAAATTTAGTCAATCTGTTTTGTACGCTTTAAGATATTCTTTCCTGGTTGTAGAAATACATTCATTTGTTTGAACATGCGGTAATAAAATTCTTTATTAAAAAGCTGGGAGTCGTGCATTGCCTTATAAGTAAGTAAGGCTCCCAACGGTGCCAATACCAATATGGAAAGCCACATTCCCACAAAAGGAGATGTTATATCATCCTTCACAAATTTTTCGCCAAACATATTTAGCAAATGAAAAATCAGGAAAAATATAATGGCAACTACCAAGGGCATACCGAGGCCACCTTTGCGTATAATAGAGCCCAGGGGTGCCCCAATAAAAAATAATACCAGGCAGGCTAAAGAAAGTGAAAATTTCCTGTGCCACTCTACTTCATTATAGATCAGGTCTTTTCTCTTTCCCTCCAGTTCTGCTCCGGAAAACTGGTAAGTAGTTTTCATATTATTGGCCGTAGTAATTGAATTATCAAACACAAAAAATTTGGCCGAATCAGGCACCAGATCAAAGAATTCTTTTATTTTTTGTTTTACGGGAGTAGCTTTTTTCCACACACTGTCGGGTAGGTTTAAATAACGAAGGTGGTTCTTCAATTCACTTGTTAATTTCTTGCTCAAACTATCTTTTACCCTTATAATTGAATCGATGGAAATATTTAGCTGGCGAATACTTAACATTTTGTAATCATCTTTAAAAATGCTGTCTGGTGTATTAAGCATTTGCAAAGAGCTCAAATCAAATAGTTTCTTATATTCTTTAAAACCAAGCCTGATAAATTCAGTACTGGAATCAATTGAAGTACCACGTTCCTGGTATCTGTACCCATTGAATAATGTAAACTCAAGAAACTTCTTATCGGCAGAAAAACTCATTTTACCTTTTTCAGCAATAATGCTGTTATCCTGCAAAACTGACTGCTGCTCATAAATTAAAACATTGTGTATTGTTTTACCATCACTTTCCTTTTTGCCAACCTTTATTGCGTAGCCGGGTATGTAGTTATAAAAAGTCCCCTGCTTAAGATCAATGGCTGGTTTTTTATAAGTTATATCATAATACAAGGTTTTAAATTTCAGGTTTGCGTATGGGATTACATAGTTTGCAAAAAGAAATGTAATGCCACAAAGTACAAGGGATACCAGGGAAAGTGGTTGCATAAAACGGAGCAGAGAAATACCTGCAGATTTAATGGCAACCAATTCAAAACTTTCGCCCAGGTTACCAAATGTCATTATTGACGATATCAATATTGCTATAGGCATGGCTAAAGTAAGTAAGGAGGCACTTGCATACCACAAAAATTTTCCTATAGTAAGCAGGTCAAGATCTTTACCCACAAGGTCATCAATATATTTCCACAGGCTTTGCATCATCAGAACAAAAAAAGCAATAAAAAAAGTTGCAATAAATGGCCCGATAAATGAACGGATAATAAGCTTGTCTAATTTTTTTATCATAATTGCTCCTGCTTATGTAAGCTGAAATTTTAAGCGTTCTTTTTTGTTAGTAATTTTTAGCTCTATATCATCTGCTGAATTAGTTTTTTTAAAATCTTTACTATTTAAGTAGTAATAAATTTCTCAAAAAAGTAAAAAATGTATCTTGTAAATCTAATGAATGAAGAAACAAAAATAACTCTTTCTGAGAGGGAACTGAATTTGGTTTGTAACACTGAATGGATTTTAACGAAACATATCATCATTGAAAAGGTATATCAGCTATTTGGTACCACTGCTAATTCTATGCAGGACTTCATCAATTACTACCCAAATATATTACCCATGGTTATTAGAGAAAGCAATGCAAAAATATCCAGGGGAGAAAATTACAGGCAGCTCCCTTATGTGATGCTTGATTATCCACGTTATTTTACCAAAGATTCCACCCTGGCAATTCGTACATTTTTTTGGTGGGGAAATTTTTTTAGTATTACCCTCCAGTTGTCAGGCGGGTATAAGGATAAATTATTACCGGTATTAACAAAAAGCTTTTCATATTTGCAAAGCCGTGACTACTGGTTATGCGTACACGCAGATCCGTGGCATCATCATTTTGATGAAGACAATTATGTAAGCCTGAAGAATTTTACGGAAAATGAATTTTTAAGTACAATAAATTGTGAACCCTTTCTAAAAATTGCAAAAAAATTACCACTTGAGCAATGGGATACTGCTACAATATTTATAGAAAATAGTTTTAAGGAAATAATAGAATTGCTGGGGCCTAATTTCCCAAACGATGAAACAGATCTTTAACCTGGTACTCCCACAACTGGCTTTGGTCTTTAATATCCTTTTTTTCAGCAAAATCTTTTATTACTAAAATGGTTTGATTAGTAACTTCAGATTTTTCAATACTGAATTCAAAATATTCTTCTTTTGGTGTGTGTAACCAATGATACCGGATATATTTATCTTCTTCACCTTCCATTAATTCTGCCTGTTCATCAGAACCATTCCAGGAGAAACTGAATATACCATCACGTTCATCTACCTGCTCTGCAAACCACTCCTGTAGGCCTGCAGGGGTACTTAAAAAATCATATAATATGCCTGGCGAACATCTAACCGGGTATTCTAGCGTATACAAAACTTTCTTGCTCATCCAATTAATTTAAAATCATATAGAGAATAGTGCAATAATAGCAAAATAAATGAGGTTTCAAAATATTTTTTTTATTAAGTTGTTTAATAAGTTATATACAATTATTAAACACCGCAGTTTTAAAAAATTTAATAAGTAAAATTCTTTATAAATCTTTTTTGGTTACCTATTATAAATACCATAAATTACGTTTAACTAAATATGTTTTAATCTTCAATAGCCTGATTATTTTTTAACCTAACAATTAAAACATCCGGCCATGAGTATGCGTCAGCTCAAGATTACCAAATCTATTACAAACCGAGAATCTCAAAGTTTAGAAAAGTATCTCCAGGAAATTGGCAAAGTAGAATTAATCAGCCCCGAAGAAGAAGTAAAATTAGCAGTGCTAATTAAACAGGGTAACCAGTTTGCCCTCGACAAATTAACAAAAGCAAATCTTCGCTTTGTTGTTTCAGTAGCCAAGCAATATCAAAACCAGGGGCTCACTTTGCCCGATTTAATAAATGAAGGTAATGTGGGTTTAATCAAGGCTGCACAACGCTTTGATGAAACCCGTGGTTTTAAATTTATTTCTTATGCGGTATGGTGGATCCGCCAAAGTATTTTACAAGCCCTGGCTGAGCAGTCAAGAATTGTGCGGCTGCCATTAAATAAGGTAGGGCTTACCAATCGTATCAGTAAGGCATACTCGCAGTTAGAGCAGGAGTATGAAAGAGAACCCACTTCTGAAGAAATAGCAATACTGCTTGATCTTGAAACAGAGGAAGTGGCTGCTACCATTGGTGCTGCAGCCAGGCATGTGAGTATGGACCAGCCTTTTGCAGATGGAGAAGAAGGCTCTTTGATTGATGTACTTGAAAATCCAAATGCAGAAAGTACAGACATGCATCTTACATTTAAAGTTTCTCTATCTACCGAAATTGACAGATCGCTTAGCACCTTAACAGAACGGCAAAAAGACGTTATCCGCTTTTTCTTTGGTATTGGGGTAGATCATCCTTTAAGCCTGGAAGATATTGGCGAAAGATACAGTCTTACAAGGGAGAGGGTAAGGCAGATAAAAGATAAAGCCATTACTAAATTACGCTCTACTTCCCGGTGTAAACTTTTACGTACTTATTTGGGAGCATGATTAATTCTGATGCCTGGGTGTTCGATGCCTGATTTTGAGTGGCATTTTGAATCTATCCTTCTTTTATAATTTCATACATTTGCATTTGAATATAAAGTGAACTATAATGGTTCACTTTTTTTATGCGGATAAATTATTTATCATTTGGGATAAGTTTATAACTGATTATTTGATTACTGCATTACACTATACATAATTTGGGAAAAGTTCCACATAGTTATGCGGTACAAGGGAGTGACACAACGATGATGACCGGGGCTGTTTCTTTGCAGGGACAATAATGAATGATGAGTGATGAGTGATGAATAGTGAGTGATGAATGAACAACAACCAATGTATAATTAACGGACGTAACCCGTAACTGTATTAACACGTAACTTATTTAACCCCAAACCAATAAAAAATAACCCGAAAATAATAACACATTTATGTTTACATCATTAAGCGAAAAATTAGAAAGTGCTTTTAAAAATATTAAGGGGCAGGGCAGGATTTCTGAACTTAATATTGCAAACACCGTAAAGGATATCAGGCGTGCATTGGTTGATGCTGATGTGAATTATAAAATAGCGAAAGAATTTACAGATAAAATTCGTGATAAAGCACTTGGTGAAAAAGTACTTACGGCTGTAAGCCCCGGCCAGTTAATGGTAAAAATTGTACAAGACCAGTTAACAGAATTAATGGGTGGCACCGAAAGCGAATTTAATATTAGTGGTAACCCTGCCATTATATTAATTGCAGGCTTGCAGGGTAGCGGTAAAACTACTTTTAGCGGAAAACTGGCAAACTATTTAAAAACAAAAAAAAGTAAATCGCCTTTGCTGGTGGCTGCAGATATTTACAGGCCGGCGGCCATTGATCAGTTAGAAGTATTGGGTGGCCAGGTAAATGTGGATGTGTACAGTGAGAGGGAAAATAAAGATGCAGTAAGCATTGTACAGAATGCCATTAAAGAAGCGAAAGCTAAAAATAAAAATGTTATTATTATAGATACTGCCGGCAGGTTGGCAGTTGATGAAATAATGATGAACGAGGTTGCAAATATTAAAGCCGCAGTTAATCCACAGGAGATATTATTTGTAGTGGATAGTATGACCGGTCAGGATGCTGTAAATACTGCCGCAGCATTTAATGAAAGACTGGATTTTAGCGGGGTTGTATTAACAAAATTAGACGGGGATACCAGGGGTGGTGCCGCCTTATCAATTAAATATACTGTTAATAAACCCATCAAGTTTGCCAGCAGTGGCGAAAAGATGGAAACGCTGGATATTTTTTATCCGGAGCGTATGGCGCAGCGTATTTTGGGCATGGGTGATATTGTAAGCCTGGTAGAAAAGGCACAGGAGCAATTTGATTCAGCAGAGGCTGCCAAACTTGAAAAAAGAATTCGAAAAAATCAATTTGATTTTGAAGATTTTAAAACCCAGTTGCAACAGATAAAAAAAATGGGCAACCTTAAAGACCTGATGGGTATGATACCCGGAGTAGGCAAACAAATAAAAGATGTTGATATTAACGACGATGCTTTTAAAGGAATTGAAGCAATGATTAATTCAATGACTTTAGAAGAACGCCGTAACCCCGACGTAATTAATCCTAACCGAAAACTACGCATTGCCAAAGGAAGCGGAAAGGACATTGCTGAATTAAACCAGTTTTTAAAACAGTTTGAACAGATGAAGGATATGATGAAGATGATGAATAAAATCCCAATGGGTAAAATTCCCGGTATGGGCAAACGATAAAATAACCGTAGATAAAATGAAGTCCGTTTTGAATTTCGTCAAAATAATACCGGCATTAAGGGCATAAATTATCAGTTCATTAAATTTTACTGTATAATTTGGATTTTGTAGGTTGGCTTAGTATCTTCGCTGTCCTTTTTTAAGGAAGAGCAAAGAAACCCTATTTATTAACAACCCAAAAAAATTTCTATTTTTTATGGCTGTAAAAATGAGACTGCAACGTCACGGATCAAAAAAGAGACCGTTTTACTTCATTGTTGTAGCAGATGCCCGTAGCCCACGTGATGGCAAATTTATTCAGAAACTTGGTACGTACAATCCTTTAACCGTTCCTGCAACTGTGCAGATTGACCGGCAAAAAGCGTTGGACTGGTTACACAAAGGTGCTCAGCCTACTGACACTGTGCGTCGTATCCTTTCCTTCAAAGGCGTATTGTTCCTGAAGCATTTGTTAAGAGGCGTGAGCTTAGGCCTGTTTGATGAAGCTGTTGCAATGCAAAAATTTACTACATGGAGTGCAGAGCATGATGCTCATGTTGCAAAGCGCCAGGGAGCCCACAAAAAGGCCCGCTCTGATAGCCGCAACCAACCCTTTGTACGTAAAGTTGCCGAAGCCCCTGCTGCCACGGCAGTGCCGGTAGAAGCAACTGCCACTGAAGCAACTAAAACAGAAGAGTAAATATCTCTGTTGCGTTAAATCTTTAAAGCAATTTCGTTTATTCGGGATTGCTTTTTTTATGCCCTGCCTTTAAATAAAATGGTTCAAACGCCCATTTATCTAATTATTTTTTGTCCCAACAAAGAAGCAGCAATGGTCAACATCGTTGTGTCACTCCCTTTTACCGCATACCATTGGGGATCTTTTATTATGTTATGTAAAGAAACCATTTAGGCACATCAAATTATCGAGTTTCTGGAGGCCCTTATCAAATTAGCCTACAGTAACTAATATTGCTTTTCATACCTTGCACAACTATGGGTCAGTATTTCAAAATAGGAAAATTAGCAGCAAGCTTTGGTTTAAAAGGTGAGCTGGTATTAAAACATAGCCTTGGAAGTAAAACAACGCTAAATGGGCTCGAAACTATTTTCCTGGAAGAAGGCAAAGATAATTTTATGCCCTACTTTATTAGCAGCACCTCCTTAAAAAATGATACAGAAGTTTATATTAAATTAGAAGGTACCGACACAAAAGAAACTGCCAGAAAACTAACCCCCAAAGAAGTATGGATTACCGAAGCAGATTTTAAGAAATTTGCTTCCAAAGCTGCTCCTATTGCAATGCTGGGATTTCATCTTATTAATGAGGATGAAGACCTGGGAGAAATTATTGAAGTAATAGAACAACCGCACCAAATACTTTGTACAATTCTACTTAATGGCAAGGAAGCGCTGATCCCTATTCACGAAGAATCATTGGATAAAATAGACCAAAAAAAACAAAGGATTTTTGTTACACTGCCAGATGGTTTATTGGATATTTACAGATGATTTTTTGTAAATGTATTCTGCAAAAATTGCTATCAACAGCTACTCAAAACCTTACAAAATAAAATTTGATGGTTTTGCTTTAAATTAAGTTTAAAATGTTGGCACTAAATTAAATAAGGCAAAAATTTTGTGAATTAAGTATGCAATACTATCTTTGCCGTCCGAAAATAACGGCGCGTTGGTCAAGGGGTTAAGACGCCTCCCTTTCACGGAGGAGTCACGGGTTCGATTCCCGTACGTGCTACCAGGTTAAAACCTCTCTTTTGAGAGGTTTTTTTATTGGTTGTACCCTCAGCTCAACACAGTTTCCGAATGCATTTCAGGAATTTCAATATCCTCAAAACCTTTGTGGGAAAGCCGCTGCTTAAATGCCTGCTGCACTTCATATTCACCATGTACTAAAAAAAGTTTGCGTACCTGTTTAATATCCTGGCAGGCCAAAAACTGGCATAAATCTTCATAATCTCCATGAGCACTCATGCTACGGATTGATCCAATTTCAGCATTTACTTCGTGCAAGGCACCATAAATATTTACTTCCTTTGCGCCAGCCAGTAGTTTACCACCAAGCGAACGTGGCTCGCAATACCCGGTAAGCAAAATAGTATTATGGCTGTTTTCAATATTATTACTGATATGGTGTTTTACCCTGCCGGCATCTGCCATACCACTCGCCGAAATAATTACAAAAGGGCCGTTGCGAAAATTAAGGAGTTTAGATTCATCTACCGTTTTTATAAATTTCATCCCACTAAATGAAAAAGGATTATCATCCGACTCCAATACTTTTTGAATAGTTTTATTAAAATATTTCGGATAGCTTTTTACAATTTCAGTAGCCCTAACACTCAGCGGGCTATCTACAAAATATTCAATTGGCGGAAGCCTGCGTTCCAGTTCAAGTTGGTTGAGGGCATATAAAATTTCCTGCGTTCTGCCTACGCTAAAAGCAGGCATAATGAGTTTGCCCTTTTTTTGAATGCAGGCTTTTTCAATCCACTTCAGTAACTGATCAGGAGTGGTTGTTTGCACATCATGCAAACTGTTGCCATAAGTAGATTCCAAAATAATATAGTCTGCCTGCGAAAATTCTTCCGGCGATTTTAAAATGGCATCGTTGTACCTGCCCACATCGCCGCTAAAAGTTAGCCGCCGGGTAATATCATTCTCTTTAATTTTTAAATGCACCGCCGCACTACCAATAATATGGCCGGTATCGGTGTACATTACTTCAATATTTTCATCAATGGTAAACCAGCCCCCATATTCAACCTGCACAAACCGATCAAACGCAGCCAGGGCATCGTTGGTATCGTATAATGGTTTTAGATAGGGCAATCCTTCGTTGGCCCTTCTTTTATTTTCATATTTAATTTCACTTTCCTGTATGCCTGCAGAATCTTCCAGCAATACTTCTGTAAGTTCTCTGGTGGCTGGTGTACAAAATATTTTTCCTCCAAAGCCATCCTTCACCAGTTTTGGAATTAATCCGCTATGATCAATATGCGCATGAGATAAAATCAAATGATCAACTTCTTCCGGTTCAAATCCCCAAACCCTGTTCATAGCATCGGTATCTTTCCCCATGCCCTGAAACATGCCACAGTCGAGCAAATATTTTTTCCCGTTTTTTAAAGTAAGCAAATGTTTAGAACCGGTTACAGTTCTGGCAGCGCCATGAAAAGCAATTTTCATCGTTAAATTATTTAGGTGTTGAAGGTAGGTAAAACCAATTGCCCGTAATTACATTTTTCATCAGCTAAAATTAAATAATTTTTTGTCCGGGCAGAAGCATTTCATAACAGCATCGTTGCATCGCCCTCTTGTACTTTTGTAGCTTTGGGCAGCGCTCATTAAAATTGAATAGTAAATTTTTATCGGAGAGAGGGAGACAAGTACTTGTTAAGTTTGCCTCAGCAATTATTTTATATATTTTTCAACAATACAACATTTTATCATCTCCTGCTTTTCGCCTTAAACGACCACTCAATAAAAAACTCCGCCACCAACTCACCTGCTTCATTTCTTCCAACAGAGGTTGCTTTTATTGACCGGCCTTCGGCGCTATTAATTGCATCAAGGATGGTATTAAATATTGCATCACCATCCTCACAAGTAAACGTGGTAATGCCCGTTGCCTTTTTATAGTATTTTCCTTCTAATCCAATTACCAGCATTGATATGGGTGGTAAATTTTTGTAGGTATGTAGCATACCTAATAAACCCGTACTCATTTCAGCAGCCATGGCAAGGCAGGCAAAATAGGTTGACTTAAATGGGTTTTGCGAAAACCATTTATAGGGCACTGTTACTACTGCTTTATGCCCGTCAATTTCTTTTACCCTTACACCGCTGAAGAATGCACTGGGCAATTTGGTAAATAAAAAAACTCTGAACTTAACAGGATGTCGGATGAGCTGGATAAATGTATCTTTTGCTGCATTCATTGTTTTAAAAATAATTACCTGGTGATGGAAGTAGCACGGCTATTTTTTTGAATAAGTTTCAGCAGCCAGGGCTTTTGGTGTCCAGTTTTCGAGAAAGCTAAATACTTTCTTTTTGTCGTAGCTCTTTTTACCATCTTCCAGGTACTCGCTGCTTTGGGTATGGATGCGCTCACCTTTGTCATTTAAAATGATAAACACAGGAAATCCAAACCGCTGTGCAAACCCATATTTTGCAAAAATGGATTCGTTCATATTTTCTTTACTGTAGTTGAGGTGGTACCAAACAAAACTGCTGCTGAGCAATGAATCAATTTGCGGATCTGCCTTGCTAAACCTGGCAAATTCGATACACCAGCCACACCAGTTGCCGCCGGCCTGTATCAATACAAATTTATTTTCGTCAGCAGCTTTTTTAGTTGCTGCTGCAAGATCTTTTTCTGCATCTGCAAGCGGATTATACAATGTTTTGTCCTGCGCAAACAGGCTGGTTGATGATAACAATATGATTGCGTAGAGGAATAATTTTTTTGTCAATTTATTTAATTTAAGGTTGGTAAAAATGTGAACTCAAATTTATTGAAATAAAGATACAGAAGCATAACGATCTGTGGTGTGCGTACAAAAAATTATTCAGGTATTGATTTACTAATTAAATTGTAGGCAAAGCTCCCCATAGGTATTTAGTACAAGAGGGCGACGCAACGATGTTGCTATAGAAACCGGTTGCCCAGACAAATAATTTTTCCTGTCTTTTATTAAATTAATTTTTCACCAAACTAATTTTTCTCTTTTTCAAGAATGGTAAACTGCAGTGAAATACTGGTGCCGCTTTCATCTACCAGTGTAATGATATGATTGCCCACGGAAGGGTTCAGCGCTACCTGGTGAAAATTTTGTGTGGTAGTTATATAGCTGTCATCAAGGCTCCAGAATATTTTGCCACCCGTACGCCTATGCGCTGCGGTAAAAACTGTTTTTCCCCTTTCGCCATTTACCTCAAGCGGCACGTAAATTTTTGCCTCGGCTTGCGGATAAATTAATTCAATGGGCTTGCCAGTTTCTGCAAACGCACAACCTGTTTTAAAAGGCGGCAATATTTTATAATCTGCATTTCGTTGCTTGTAATAAAATTCCATGGCAGGCGATAAAATAAACCAGCTTTTGTGTTGCATCATTGAGGGGCTTTCACATTGCCCGGTTACGCGGTAGTTGCCGGACGCATCAAGATGGATCATTTTATGGTAAGGGCACAGCGGAGATTTTTCACCATTGGGAGGCATAAATAAAGTGTCTGCATCGGGGCAATCTATATTAGCCCTAAAACCACTTTGCCTGCACACAGGCAGGTAACTATAATTATAAATAGGCTTTTGAAAAAAGCGGCTTTCAGGCAACAACCGGAAGATGTCGAATAAAATTGGTGCGGCAGTATGCACGCCAATTAACCCGGGCCTTCCTTCGCCATCTGCATTGCCCACCCATACTGCCACTACATATTTTGGTGTAATGCCAATGGCCCATCCATCTCTAAAACCAAAGCTGGTACCGGTTTTCCACGCAATGGTTTGTGACGAAGAAAACTGTTGCCACAAGCCTTCCTCACCAGGGCGCATCACTTCCTGCATTGCCTGGAAGGTGAACCAGATGGAGGTAGCATCCAATGGCTGCCCCCCCGCCCCTGAAGGGGAGCTGGCACTCCTGGCTCCTGAAAAATAATTAGGTGCATGGAAATCTTTTTCATCGATTACACCATTATTTTTTTGTTGATGGTTCAAGGTTCTTGCCATGGATGTATACACGCCAGCCAAGTCCCACATGGTTACTTCGCACCCGCCAAGTATTAAACTGAGGCCATACGTATCCGCCGAACGGTTGAGTGTATTGATGCCACATTGTTGCAGTGTTTCAAAAAAACGCTGGTACTTATATTGCTGCAATAATTTAACTGCCGGTATATTCAGGCTTCTCGCCAAAGCTTTGCCGGCTGGTACAGCACCATCAAAACCGAGGTCAAAATTTTTGGGTGCATAGTTACCAATCTGTGTGGGTATGTCCGCAATAATTGCCTGCGGTAATATCAATCCATCACTTAATGCAGCAGCATACAATATTGGTTTTAATGCACTGCCGGGGCTGCGTGGTGCCGCAATAATATCCACATCACTTTCCATTTCGGCATTAGTACGATCGCTGATATTGCCAACATAAGCAAGTGCATTGCCGGTTTCAACATCCAGCACCAGGGCACATGCATTGTTTATCCCATTACCTTTTAATACGCTGTGGTGTTGCTGTACAATTGTTGTTACATTTTTTTGCAGGTTGCCATCTAATGTGGTGGAAATTTTTGCAAGCCCGTTTAATTTTTTATTTTCTTTTTTAAACCGCTGCAATAAGTGTGGCGCATATTGTGGTAATGGCAATGGTGAGCCGGGTAATAATTCAAGCTTTGCCAGTTCGCAGGCCTGCTTGTCTATCTTTTTTTCCTGGGATAATTTATCTAATAAAGCATTTCTTTTTTTCAGCAGCACCTCCCTGTTTTTTCCGGGGTGTACCAACGATGGTGCATTGGGCAATACTGCCAGGGCAGCCATTTCGCCCCAGCTTAATTTAGCAGCAGCCCTTCCATAATAGCGCCACGAAGCAGCATCGAGGCCCACCACATTACCACCAAACGGTGCGTTACATGCATACAATGCCAGTACCTCTTTTTTACTGTACGAACATTGCAGGCGAACTGCCAGCAAACTTTCTTTTATTTTATTCCAAATGGTTCGTTTATTATTTTTTTTTGACAGCCGTATTACTTGCATATTGATAGTACTGCCGCCTTGCACAATGCCGGTGTTTTTTATGTTTTTCACCACCGCCCTTGCAATGGCAACAGGATCAATGCCGGGATGATAAAAAAAGCGTTTGTCCTCAAACGTGGTGATGCAGTCAGTAAATTTGTGGGGTACGCTTTTATTGTAAGGAAACCTCCATTGTCCGTCTGCGGCGATGGTAGCATTTAGCAGGTTGCCATCTTTATCTTCAATTACGTAACTGACCGGCGTATTAAGTAATTTACTGGGGAGTGATAGCCAAAACCATATCAGCAACCCGGCGGATATTAGATATCGCCACCAACGCCTAAAGAAGCTTTTTGACTTTGAGATGGTATTTTTATTTTCGGCAGTGAGCACGTTCACAAATTAATTGCGTTGTAAGATAAATTGGTTCAGCGTTAATTTTAGCAGATTAACTTTTTTATATAAACATGGCAGTAGAAATTTATTTGTAAGTTAAAATTTTTATTGCCCGGGCACAGAAACAATGTGGTAAATCGTTGCATCGCCCTCTTGTACTGAATACCAATGTGGATCTTTACCCACAAAATAGAAACAGGGTAAATGCCATTATAATGCTTCTCCTTTCATTTCTTTAATTTTGTGCCAATGCAAAAAATTATCTTCCTCCTGGCTTATCTACTCCTACATGTTGGTTCAGTTTTATTTGCCCAATCATTGCCTGTTTATTACAAGGGAGCTATCAAAGAAAAAAAAGTTGCCCTGCAGCGAAACATCATTCAAAATACGATCATTAAAAATTTATCACTTCCCTTAAGCGAAGAAACTGAAGAGAACTGGGCTGATGCTTTTTGGGGAATGGAAATCTTACAATACAAATCCCCCTTTACAGATGGGCGGGTGTACAGTGCTTTGGATTCTATTGAAAAACGAAGTGCTTTTTTTCAAAGAGCTTTGCTTGAACTGTTATATGCAAATTATGATGACCGGTTTGTGAAGCAGGTAGTTGTGTTGATGAACAAGGTTACAGACATTAAAATTTATGCCATGTGCGCTGATTATATTATGAAACATTCTATCAGCCAGTTGCCCCAAATAAAAACGGATGAAAAAAAGCAACAACTGGTAACAAATGAAAAAGATGAAGCCATAGCCCGGCAATTATTCAACAGGCTCCGCA
>JANMVB010000684.1:0-6168 GCA_031392305.1 Ferruginibacter sp. | reverse complement strand
CTATATATGGTGTATCCTTATTGATGGTGATTTTTATCAGTGTGTCTGACACGAGGTAAGGTTCCGTTGCGTTATTAATAATTTTTAAAGTGCCGGTTTCGGCCAATACTGAATAGCCATAAAGTATGGCCCGGGGTACTAAGGGGCGGTCGAGCGTTGTTTGACTTACCAGGTTTGTTTTGCACCCTTTTTTGGCAAGCCAGTAATACAGCACAGGCTCCAGCTCAGCAAATATTACTACACCGGTTGAATCGGATAATTGGGTAATGCCCGTATCGGGTGAGCTTTTATATAATGTAACCGTTGCCCCTGCGATGCTTTTGCCGGCATCATCCCTTATTTTAATTAAAAGCATGGGCTTCCTCACTTCGGGCCCTTTAGGTTTGGCACATTGCATTAAGAGCAAACTTATCAGTAAAATGGCAGGCAAAAAAAAGAGGTAGTTCTTCATTGTGTACTTTAATGATTCAAAAGGTGGTTACAAGATTTATAAATCGTTTTTGGGTATTAAAATGAACAATACAAACTATTTTTTTGTAAGTGTGTCTGCAAGTTTTATTGTTTCGTCTTGTTTTTTAATGTAGCCTTCAAAAGATTTTATGTTTGGTAAATTGTCACGTTGATATTTTTCAATTAGTGGTAAAGTCTTTACAATTTTCAAAATGTTATGAAGGTCAGCAATTGTCAAATTTTTAGTTTCAATAATTTTCAGTAATTCTCTGTGGCTTGCAATTGATGAGTTGTACTTTGTTAAATTGTTGGCAATAAGTACATTCATTTTGTTTCGCAATAAAGAGTCTTTAATTGCTGAAGTGTGACTGTCTGCAGAACTATAATATGATTGATTCTTTTCATTGAATCTGTGAAACAAATCGGTGGTGTCGCTCTTGCTTTTATGGAGTTCATCAATTTTGTCTTCGAGTTTTTTTAAGTTAATGTCCTTACTCACAAGTTCAATGTAAAGGCTTTCAACCAGATCATCATAACCTCGTTTTGAAACAAGTTCATACGAACCGCTTTTGTCTTCCAAAGCTTTTGGTGTTTCCTGAACTGGTTTGTTTTGTGTACTGGTATTGTTACACGAAGCAAGTACCAAAAATACAATTGTCGATATAAATAGATTTGTTTTCATAACACATTAGTTGCCTCACTATATTATCAAACCGTTTGATGTCCGATGTAGTTACTTCACAGTCGTATCAAGGTCATAATAATACTGTTGGTCTGTCCAAAGCCCTTGTTCAATCCAATCACTAAATGAATTGTATGTATGGATTGCAGGCCAACCCTCAATTTCTTGAACCTTTTTTGTGTACGTTAGATGAACAACATAATATTTGCCGGTTTTTTTGTCGCCAAATAAAACATCATCACAAGTTCCAGTATTCCAAGCTAATTCTAAATCGTCTAAATGCTGATATAAAAAATGTGATTTACGATTACCTATTTCTCTTTTAAGTTCATTAATAAAATATTTGCCCTTGTCAATTATCGGATACCATGGCTCAAACGATAAATATTTTGTTGGAATTTTTGTTGTCAACCATACATTGTCACTCGTTTTGTAAAATCTCCAACCGTCATTAATAAGTTCCTGTATGTTTATTTCGATAATAAAAGGTTTACCATGTCTTTTTGCTACGATTGTTGCCGTCTCAATATTTTCGGATAAATGAACAAACTGTCTATTCATTGGCAAAAGCCCATCTACTATAATTTTTGTAATTGTAGTTGATGCAGTTCCGTGAAAAAGTGTATCGGGGGGAATATCAGTTTTCTCGTCAAGCAATACAGGAAATGAATGTCCGTGAGTTGCTCTGATTCTATTTTGCTCAATGTCAATTTCCCAACGGACTTTGTCGAAACCGTTATTTAACTCAATTAAATTGGCAGAAGTAAAATAAATTTCTTTGTCTTGTAATGCGGATAAAAGTCTTTCTATTTTAGCCCAACCGAATTCGTCCACATCCAGGTTTGCGTCCTGTGGATTATGTCTTAACCAATAACTGATTATTTTGCTTGTATGTTGTTGGGATGTCCTCATATTATATCGTACTACCCAAATATATACGATCATTTTTACTTACTCCAAATTTACCAAAACAAAATATCTCTTTTGAATATCTATTCATGAAATCTTTTAGGAAAGGTTAGTGTTTTGTAAAACGTTCATGAAGCTTATCTCATAGTATCCACATCACACAGTGCGACGCCACCGAAGCCCCCCATTGCTTCTCAGCCCGGTCAAAAAAAATTTGTATTAAAACCTCCTGATTAATTACACTGCTAACAGGCATGTGTAATACCTCACCGTAAAATGGCGACGGTGCCTTTAAGTGTTGGCTTACCTGTTTTAAAAGTAACCATGTAAACATATACGCCGGGGAGTTGCCGCACGCCGAGGTGCTTTCCATCCCAGTTTATTGTATTGCCCGGCGCACTATACACCAACTTGCCATAACGGTTAAATACCTGCACCGTTGCATCAGCCGCAGGGTCGGGAAAAGGAATTTTCCAGGTATCGTTTTTGCCATCACCATTAGGCGTAAACGCTGAAGGTATAAACAAGCCTTTTAAAATTTTTACCTGCACCATATCCCGGGCAGCACAGCCATACTGCGAAGTTGCAGTAAGGGTATAAGTAATATTTTGTACCGGCGAAACAGTGGGGTTTAGCAGCGTGATATCATTTATAAAATTATCGGGCTGCCATACATATTGCAGGTTGCTCCGGTCAACGGTTGCATCTAAAGTAGCCGGGCTGCCGGCAATCACATTCTTGTCGGGCCCTGCATTTATTATTGGTATGGTATGCACCTGTACACTTACGGCATTAGAAGCAATACGGCATGCAACAGAACCTGCAGTATTTGCTTCAGCCACTGTAAACCTGTACCAGTATTTACCTGCACCGGTGGGTTGGCGCAGGTAAGCCATACCGGTAGCGCCGGCAATATCATCCCATACGTTGCCACTATCCCTGCTTACCTGCCATTGGTACACCGGGGAAATATAACCGGAAGCCACCGCCGCATTAAATGTATAAAGGTTGGTGTTGCCTTCACATACATCAATTGCGTTGTTTGCATTGCCCTGCACAGTGGCAGTAATTAACTGGCCGCAGGGGCGAAAGGTAATATCATCCAGGGCAAGGTCGTTGCCATCGCCACCTGCTGCATTGTTTAAGATGCGTAGCACTACACTGCTGATATTTAGCGGTGTGGTAAAATAAAATCCATACTGTTTCCAGTTAATCGTTGGCTCCACCGGTATATCGCCGCTGTTATAAGTTTGCAATACCTGGCCGGTAACGGTTTCAATATTAAAGGTGATGTTTGGCCTTGTACCCTGGGTTACAAATTTCATGTTCAGCATCCAGGCTGCAAATTCGTAAGTGGTGTTGGCACATAGATTTTTTACGGTATCCAAATAAAAATCACCGGGATCAAATGCTGCATCTATCAGCATAAAATATCCATTGGCATTGCCGGTATGGTCTCGTGGTAAAATATGCCATCCATAATTACAATCGATGCCCTGGTTTAAGAGTGTATAATATCCATTTACCGGGCAGGCATTGGTAACATATTGATAATTGGTAGTGGCCGCAGAAAGTGCCGGACCGGGATTGGAACCTGCCCCAAAAGTAATATTTACCACAGGGTCGCCGAGGCTGCCACTGCACAACTGCGCTTTTGCGTTACCGTTAAAAGCTACCGCCACAAATAAAACAATAGAAAAAAAAATTCTGTATAACATATAGCGAAAAGTAATGCCGGGCAAATGTATACTTTTTGCAGTTACTTAAAATAGCAGTAGGGCATCTCAAATTATTGCCCTGGGGTTGTGACTGCTGGGTGACAGTATTCTCCTGTGTAGCTTTGTTACAAACCTCAAATGAAAAGAATACTGCAAGGCTTTACATTTATAGCTGCTTTTGAAGGGGGATATACCTTGTTCTGCGATAGTCAAAACGAATGGCGGAATCTTTTGAATTGCTGACATTTTTATCAAACCTAAAAAAGAGATCAACACCATTTACATGGCGGGTGTAATAAATTTTTTTATCTGAGAAGATATCTGGGGATAAAGCATCGGTGCGGTTAGCAGGATTTTTGTCGGGCATTCCAAAGATGATGGTAAAATTTTTTTGGCGGGTAAATGAAACAGGCTCCTCAAGTGCGCTGTTGATTAAAACTACATTTTCCATAATGCTGTTTTGTTGAATGGCAATTTCCCTGATGGATACTTTATTTGGAAAAGCCCTTGTTATAAATGGTCTGATGTCCCAGGTGATAACTCTTTTGTTATTCTTAGATGCAAAACAAATGCTTTCTCCATCTTCTGCAATAGTTCCAAAATGAAATGTACTAAAATCGTATGCATTTATCAACGTATCAGCATAGTGGTTTAAAGAGTAATAATGGTGGTATTTATCCGGAATGGTAGAAATATATACCGCAGTTTTATGCTCCCACGAAAGCAGTAAATATTCTACTTCTATCCTGGTTTTACTGGCTGTTTCTTTTATTTCCACGTTTGTTTTTAAAACATTTTCCATTCGTTGGTTTTTATCTTTATACACTTCCCGCAGGTAAAAATGATAGGTAGAATCCAGCTCCATCATTTGTATCCCGGCCTCCTCCCCTTTTCGAAAAACATCCGTTATATAATATTTGCCCCTGCTGCATGCGCAACAAAGCAGTACCGGAAGCAAAAAATAAAAAACACTTTTCATCTTAATCCAATATTGGTATAGTTGTGATAATAAACCGCACTTACAGAATAATAATCATCATAAGGCACCAGGTGATAAGAGTTGTATATCGAAAAATGTATCAGGTGCTGTACATCCCAATTGGTATGATTATAACGGTTGATGTTAACGCCAAAACCCTTTTCAGGATTTGCTATCGTAAGCGACCAAACGCTTTTGTTGTAATACTTTTGCTCAGTATTATTATAATTTACAAAAGCAAGATCAAGTTTATTAGAAACCTCAAAAGCATTTTTGGTGTAGCCGGTAAATTTATTAAATGCCAGCTCAACAAGGTTGATATCACTACGGGCATTTCCCTGGTAGCTGAACAAAGTGCCGCCGGTATAGTAGCGGTCTTTGCTATCGCCCAAAAAACTTTCATCAAATGGGCTACCTCCGTCATTGTAATAAGATACCTGTAGCCGGTGAAGATGAATATTAATAAAACCTACCCGTTGATCGCTTTTCAATCTATCTGTAGAAACAATAAAATTGGTACCTACAGAAACAGAATAATCATAAGGGTTTTGCAGGGCCGGGCTGGTGAAGTTTGAAAAATAATACAAGGGTACATTGCGGTTGGTTTTAATAATAGGCACAATGCTGTCAGAAGTAAGATAGTTATTGACCCCGGTTGTTAGGGTGAAGGCGTTAATAAGGTCCATGGTTATCCCGGGTTTTTTATTACCGTTCCGCTTTTTACTACCCAGCCCGCCATTGTACATTTGCAACTCCCCGTTTATAGAAAAATAAAGTGCCCGTGCCAGTATGTTTGACCCCATTCCAAAATTTGCACATAGCCTGAAAACGGGTTTCGAATATGTTTTGTTCAAATTAAATTCAAGCACGCCCTTTAAAGAAAACCCATATTGAAAACTTAGCTGACTGGTAGAATATTCCCGCTTTGATTGTGCAGCAACATTTAGCCAATAGACGGTTGCCATTAAACAGTATAAAGAAATATAGCAGTATTTCTTTTTCATACATGTACAAAGTTTTTACCTGGGAGTAAGATAATAAAAAAAGGAAATTATTTTCCTTTGTTTTTTTATTTAGAAATTAAAAATGTTTTAGCTAAAAGTGTAATTGCCGGTGGGCTAAAAACGTGAAGAAGATTTTTGGTCCAAACAGTGAAGCAATGGGCAGCATCGTTGCATCGCCCTCTTGTACTGAGTATCTATGGGGAGCTTTTACCACGTGATATATTTGGCAGGTTGTATTTGAAAGTCAGCGATTAACTTTCCGTTTAAAGTAGATTAACAGACCAGTTAAAACTCCTAAAATTAAAAGAGTGAAAGAGATTTTATTCGTTGTGTCCGTGGGGGCATTATGGCCACTCGCTGTAATCATTAACCAAAAAAGAAGCGTTGCCAAAGCAAGCAGAATTAGAATAATTAAAACGATTTTTA